>NZ_JAGTTT010000049.1:0-8115 GCF_018223505.1 Anaerostipes sp. Marseille-Q3525 | reverse complement strand
ATAGATGCCTATGAAGATTACAATGAAGATATGCAGAATGGAAATTTTAATTTATTACAAAATATAATGAAAGAAGATGATTCTGATAATAAATTAAATGCCCATAAAAAAATTGCAATGATAAATAAAATATTAATATTAAAAATGGAAAAATCATTTCATGAAATAACATGGAATAAATATAAGGAAATACTCTATAATATTGTTTCTTTAGGATGTACTAATACATATTTTAAAATATTACACGAAAAATATCCAGAAATTGAATCTATTATTAGATGCATATAAAAAAGAAGGAACCCTAAGTGCAACGATTAGCAAAATGCGTGTTGCACTCAGGATTCCTTCCTTTTATATATTCATAGACTATATTAAATTCACCTTACATTGCTTTTCGATATATCTCAGCAATTTCTTTCTGTGTAAACACAACCGGATTGTTCTTAACACTTGCCGCAGATACTTTCATACAGTTCTCTGCCATCCAAGGAATATCTTCTTCGGATAATCCAAGGTCAGATAGTGTACAAGCAAGGTCGATATCTTTTAACAGACTTCTTAATTTACCAGCAAGATCTTCTGCGGTAACCCCGCCAAAGATTCTTGCGATCTTAGCAAATTTGAAGTGGTTTCCTTTATGAGATGCTTCTACGATCACTGGTGTTAATGCTGCAAGTCCCTGTCCGTGGACGATATCTTTTAGTCCGCTGGCTGGATGTTCCATTCCATGTGCCAGTGTGACACCTGCTGTATTGATGACCATTCCACCGATCGTTGATGCCAGTGTGATCTTCTCCCATGCTTCTTTGCCGCCTTCACCTTTATATACTTTGACAAGGTTTCCTGCGATCAGTTCCATCGCGTATAAACTTAGAGCATCTGTAAATGGCTGTGCGATCTTTGACGTGTATGCTTCCATGCAGTGACATAATGCATCGAATCCGACAGATGCAAGTACATGTTTTGGCATTGTCATCATGCATTCTGGATCAACAATGGATACTTTTGCAACGATCGCATTGCAACGTAAGGATTTCTTGTCTCCGTTTTCTGGGTTTGTAAGAACCGCAAATCCATTTCCTTCTGATCCTGTTCCGCAAGTTGTAGGGATTAAAACTAATGGTAATGCTTTATCGCTTTGTAATTTGTTATAAATGTAATCGTTGATATCTCCGTCATTGACACTTAAGAATGCGATCGCTTTTGCACAGTCCATGATACTTCCACCACCGATGGCTACGACAACATCACATCCATTTGTTTTTGCAAACTCGGCACCTTCCATCGCAGTTGTCGTTAATGGATTCTGTGCGACTTTATCAAATAGTACATGGTCGATTCCTGCTTTAGAAAGACTGTTTGCTACTTTATCATATAAACCAGATTTCTTTGCACTGCTTCTTCCGGTTACGATCAATGCTTTCTTACCATATGGTTTTGTAAGTTCTCCAGTTTCTAAGACTTTACCACTTCCAAATGCAATATTAACTGGAAGGAAGTAATTAAAGTTAATTGCTGGCTGTGCTTCTACTACATTTTCAGCAGCATTGACAGCTCCAAGTGCTTCTTCAAATGTATGATCTTCTTCTGTTTCTACTTCATTTTCGTCTACCACAACATCAATATGAGATCCGAATTTTTCTTTGTATTTTGATTTACAGATAACGAAGAATACAACACCTAAGACAGCCCATCCACCTGCCATTGCCCATTCTTGTGGAACTAGGTTTGATCCTGATCCTGGAATGATATACATTGCTACCATAAATCCTGACATTATGACTGCCAATACACCAACGATCTTATAATGTTTTACTTTATATGGACGAGCCATTTCTGGTGCTTTCTTTCTTAAAATGATGAAAGATAAGGAAACCATACAGTATGCAAGACAGCATCCAAAGTTACCTGCATCGACAATCCATACTAACATTTTACGTCCAAATAATGGTGCTAAAATAGATAATCCACCGATTAAATATAATGCATTGACTGGTGTTTTGTGTGTTTTATGTAATTTTCTAAATGTTCTTGGGATCATGTAAGATTCAGCCATGGAATACATGGCACGGCTACCACCGATCAAGAAAGAGTTCCAGCTTGTAACGATTCCACACATACCACCAACGATCAAGACTTTTGACATAATACTACTGTGGAATGCCTTTGCCATCGCATCGGCTGTGACAAGTCCTGATCCAGCCTGAGATGATGAAATATCAGATGGACTCATAACATAACCAACACCTAAGATGATCAGCGCATAAAATGCAACTGCAAGTACAATGGATAAGATCATGATCATACCGATCTTCTTCAATGGTACATTAATCTCTTCTGCTGCCTGTGGAATAACATCAAATCCAATAAAGAAGAATGGTGTCATAACTGCAACACTCATGATCGCTTTCATCGTAGTTGATGCACTATCTCCTGCAAATAACTGTGGTGCTAGATTGCTACTATCTCCACTGACTACAGATGCTACAATTAAAAGAATTCCAACACCACCGATAATAACAGTTAAAACTGTCTGTAAAGTTGCTGCTGTCTTAGCACCTTTGATATTGATCAATGTAATAAATAAAGCAACGATCATCGCAACTGCAAGCCATGATGCGTAAATATCAAATCCTGCGACAGTATACAGATATCCTTTTAAGAATCCTGGATAAATATAAGTGATAATGGTAGGTAACGCACACGCTTCAAAACATACAACGCTGACATATCCTAAAATGATCGCCCATGTGCAGATAAATGAACCAATCGGTCCCATAGCTTTATAACTAAATACATGTTCTCCACCACACTGTGGCATCGCTGCGGTAAGTTCTGCGTAGGTAAGTCCTACAAAGAATACCATCACACCACCGATCGCAAAACCGATGACAGCTCCTAAAACTCCGCCTCGTCCGATCCAGTCCCCGGTTGAAACAACCCATCCCCAACCGATCATAGCTCCAAATGCAATGACTAAAATGTCCCATGCACTAAATACTTTGTCAAATTCTGATTTTTTCTTTTCCATTATATATCATTCCTTTCTTGCTTCACATTCTGTTTAAAGTTTCGAAAGAAAAAAGGCGCTAAAAGATCCTTATCTCTTAACGCCTTTGTTAGAATGTAAATGTATTTTATTTTAGTCTTCAAATCGCAAATCAATTAACTGCATGATATATTTTGCTGTTTTTTCAAGTCCAAGAATACTGGAATCAATCATCATATGTCTGGTTCGACAATCTCTCATATCAGAGTTTGTCATATATTCATATCTTGATTTCAGCATTCCATCATTATATTTTACAAGCTTTTGTGCTTCTTTTTGTGAAATACCTTTTTGCTCCATAATATGTTTGACTTTAAATTCATCTGGTGCATATACAAAGATGTTCAAGCAGTCATCTCTGTCTTTTAATATGTAGTTACTGCATCGTCCAATGATAACGCAGGAAGATTTCGCTGCCAGTTTATGGATAACCTCAAACTGTGTATAGATAACACGATTTGTAAGGTTTGCATATCTTGGTCCAAAAGTTGTGTCAAACTCATATTTGACATTTTCTTTTCCGGAATCAGCTTTTTCTACCAGATCTCTGTCAACTCCTAACTTTTCTACGACCTGATCCACTAAATCTCTGTCGTAAAATGGAATTCCTAGTGATTCGGCAACCATTCTTCCGATGTCCGGACCACCGCTTCCGTATTCACATCCGATATTTACGATAAAATGTTTCATTTACATTCCTCCCTGATATTTTGATCTTTTTTCAAAGATTTTATTTTATGCTAAGGATTCCACAGCCTCCTTCATGATCGCAAATGCTTTATCACATTCTTCTTCCGTTACGATCAATGGTGGAATTGTACGAATGACACTGCTTCCGATGGCTGTGACTAACAGTTTTCGATCAAAACATGCATGTTTGATATCAACTGCGTTTAATGTGTCATCAAATTCAATACCTGTTAATAATCCCTGATGTCTGACTTCTTTTACATGAGGAAGCCCTTTTAATTTCTCTGCGAAATAATCTCCGACTTTCTTCGCATTTCCAGCAAGATCACGATCGATCAGTTCATTAACTTCTGCTAAGGCTGCTGCACAGCTGACTGGATGTCCACCAAATGTTGTTCCATGAGATCCTGGTGTAAATGCTTTGGCAACTTCTGCTGTTGCACAGATTGCTCCGATTGGCATACCTCCACCTAATCCTTTTGCCATGGATACGATATCTGGTTTGATTCCATAGTTCATATAAGACATTACCGCACCTGTTCGACACCATCCTGTCTGAACTTCATCAATTAAGAGTAACATATCATTTTCATCACAAAATTCTCTTAAACCTTTCATGAATTCCTGTGTTGCTGGATGAACTCCTCCTTCACCCTGTACTGGTTCGATCATGATCGCGATCGTATTTTCTGTACATGCATCTTTAAATGCTTGCAGGTTATTATATGGTGCGTATGAGAATCCATAAGTCATTGGTCCAAATCCAACCTGACATCCATTTCCCGGCTGTCCTGTTGCTGACATTGCTCCGAATGTTCTTCCATGGAATCCCATCTTGGCTGTTACGATATGATAATGGTTTGGTCCGTATTTTTCAATTCCATATTTACGGGCCATCTTGATCATTGCTTCATTTGCCTCTGTACCAGAATTCTGATAAAAGATCTTATCCATTCCAATGGTTTCACATACTTTTTCAGCAAGCAGTGCCTGAGGAATTGTGTATGGATAGTTGAATGTATGCATGATGTCGCCAACCTGATCTTTAACTGCTGCTACAACTTTTTCATTACAGCTTCCTGCGTTGTTAACTGCAATTCCTGCATAAAAATCAAGATATGCTTCTCCATTTTCATCGTACATATACATGTCTTTTGCTCTCTCAGCAAGGAAGTCAAAACGTTCATATGTTTCGATCATATATTTGTTTACTTTATCTTTAATGTCCTGACTTGTTAATCCTGTATCTTTTAATCTCATATCTGTTTCCTCCTCATGATGTTATTGGTTATTTAACTTCTCTGGGCCAGATTTTGTTTATCTCTTTTGTTGATAAACTTGAAATAATAAAAAGAAAAGCAAGGGAAACTCATCCTGTGATAAGCGCCCTTGCTTAATTTTTATCTTTTATTTTGTACAAATATACAATAGCACTGGTGGAGTGAATTGTCAATATATCTGTCGAAATTTTTTAATTTTCTGTATTTTTATCTTTTATAGTATATTTTAATTATTTACTTATGTGCTTTTGTGGCCTTCTCATGATTTTTTGGAATTTTTATAAAATATTATACACTGTATTTGTCCATTATATTGAACATCTTGTTCTATTATCCTATTATTCCTGTATGATATTTACCGATAGTCTACAAATACACAGATAAAACTTGTCTTTTGGTCTGTATTATTTTTGTAATTGTGTTTTTTATCTGTCTCAAATCGATAGATCTGTCCTTTTGTGATTTTCTGAATTTCTTCACCACATTCAATCGTAAGTTCTCCATCTGTTACAGAAAGGTATTCTCTCGTCTTCTCTCCGTGGCTTCCACTGATATATTCTCCTCCTGGTTCGATGTCGATGCGATAAATCTCTAACTGATGATTATCTTCGTATGGAAAGCAGGTCCATACTTTGTATTCGCCGATCATTTCTTTTGTTGGAGTCATCTGATCTGGTGTTACGAGACAGGATTCCATTGGCGGAGCTTCGATTAATTCTTGGAATTCAATTCTTAATCCGCTGGTAATCTTTCCTAAGACTCCTAAGGATGGATTTGCTGTTCCTTTCTCAATTTGGGCTAGCATGCTTTTGCTGACTCCTGTTTGTTCGGAGAGGACATCAAGGCTCATGCCTTTGGAGGTTCGGATTCTTTTTAGGTTGACGGCTACGTTGTGGGATAGGTATGATTGGTAATCCATATCGAAAGCTCCTCTCTTTTTTATTATTACACTGTTTTAGTCTAATTTTCAATCTATTCTTCATATTATACTACAAATTTGGTAAAATAAAAAATAGGCAACTTTATACAAAGTGCCTATTTTTTATTATGAGTTTCTTTGAATTATTGTTCAATTCTTAGAATTTACCTGCTTTAGCAGCTTCTTCAATGTAAGCTTAAAAGTACGGGTTTATGCGGTTTGTTTGGTGTACTTATAGTAATAATGTAGAAATAGTTTAATTCCTACAACGTTTATTTTTGGTTTTCGGGTTTGTTTAAAAACTATTTTATATCTTTATAATATCCTACTTCTTTTTATTTTACAATAGTAAGATATTTTGTTGGAACCCAACTGTTCAGTTGCTTAATAAGGGCTTCCTGCTGATTGTTATTTGTCTGAACTTTAGTAACCGTATATTTCTTGTTTAAGTAAGCGCTTGGAATCAGTTTTCCTTTTGCAGCACCACCATATGTAGCGTTACCTGTGATTTTAACTGAAACACCAGATTTGAATACAGAAGCAATCTTGGCTGTAGTACTAGTCTTAATGCTGTGACCTACAATAGCCTCTGCTAAACACTTACCGATTTTATCTGCGCCAGTTGTTTTGTATAATAAGTAGTCGTCCTTATCGTCTACGAAACAAGTCTCAAACAGCAAAGCCTTTGCTTTTGTATGGTTCAGATAATACAGTTTAGAAGTCTTTTTATATGGATCGCCATGAGGGGTAAAACCAAGTTTCTTTATGTTAGCAACAGCTCTCTGTGCTACTTCTTTCTTTACTCCTGCATATTCTGTAGCCCATACCTCAAAGCCGCCTAACTTTTTGTCACCCTTATGATCATTGCGACCGCTGTTCAGATGAATAGATACATCGATATCAACTCCATTTTGATTACATTTAGCGCAGATTTTTTGTAAGACATCTCTCTGGCTGGTTCCATTATCAACAGTACAATTATACACTGTGGCACCAGCTTTTTTCAAATATTTAACGATAGCTTTAGCAATCTTGCGATCTTCCTTGGATTCGTCTAATAAATCCTTAGCACCGCAAGCAACTTTGTTAGATGGATTATGCCCACCGTGAATGTTTACTTTTTTAATAGCCATTACATATCACCTTCTTCTAAATCTTCCACTTCATTATATGTAGTATCTTCCAGATCTTTTGAAACTGTATTAGTCGCTGGGACTTCTGGTAATCCGCCAATACTTGTAAGAACCGAATAAATCGCAGCCACCAAAGCTACGCTAAATGCAAGTTTCCAGTTAATATCTGTCATTGCAGCACCAACAGTGATCATACCGCCTGCTGTCTGTGCAAATGTTTTGATTGCTCTAACGATTGTGGATCTGAACCAATCTTTTGTGTCTACATCAATTTTGAATACACAATTCTTTAACATAAAATTTCTCCTTTCATATACCTATTTTTTAATTAAAAACTCTTGTAACTCATCTCGGATTTCTTTCATCGTAGTGATTCCGTTACCTGTGATCTCGTGGTTGATTATTACCAAAAGACTTCTTAAGATCATCTGATTTGAGCTTTCAATTTCTTTCAGTCTCTTATTATCATTATCAAGAAGCTTATCATGCTTTTCGACTTTAGCTTTCAGATCATCATTTGGTTTCCGAATCTCTTTCACAATCTTCCAAAGTGTCCAAAGTCCAGCCACAAATGAACAGAACCAAATAATCTGCTCTGATGTAATTATGAAACCTGTGTTTTGCATTCCTCGCCCTCCGTTGTTTCTTTACTGTAGATTAAAATTTTATTAGTTTATCGCATAAAAATAAGACCTCTGTGGGTCCTGCTCTGATTTCTAAATTATGTTTCATTCTTCTGTATTTTCCTTTACTTCATTTTTCTGTTCCTCTTTGATAAGTCCTTCCACAAATCCAAGACATTCAGCCATGATTTTCGTATTACGACCTTTTGTTTCAATCATATTCATTGTGTTATATAATTTCACAAGTTTTTCTTTCATTGTCAGCCTCCTTATACATCTTCTGCATCTTTAAAATCTGGAAGTGTTTTTAAAAATTCGTATGCTTCTTCTATTGTCATATCTGGATCATAGTCGGTTTCATAAGTTTTACTCCGCATGTATGGACGGCTTAAACTGTTTTTCTTTTCATCCTCGCGAATAT
>NZ_JAGTTT010000048.1:0-8451 GCF_018223505.1 Anaerostipes sp. Marseille-Q3525 | reverse complement strand
CTGACATATCTGTTAAGATAAAATCGGCATATCGGGCGAGGTTTCAACAGGGGAAATTCATGGGAACTACCGCCCCTTATGGCTATATCAAAGACCCTGCCGACCACAACCATCTGCTGATAGATGACAAAGTTGCCCATGTGGTAAGGGAGATATTCGACCTTGCGTTAGCGGGCAACGGCATCGCCAAAATCCGCAAGCACATCAACAAACAGCATATCCTACGCCCTGCCGCTTATGCGGTGGAGCAAGGGGCAACAGGCTATGAGCGGTACTTTGAGGATAACGAGGAAAACCGTTATATTTGGAGCGAGAACAGCGTGAGGGGCATTTTAAGAAGCCCGATATATGCGGGCAACCTTGCAGGCTACAAGCGGATTGCAGCCAACATGAAAAGCAAGAAACGCCCCTCTAAGCTGCCCGAAGAATGGGAAGTGATACCAGACACCCATGAGGGGATAGTCACGCAGGAGGAATTTGACACCGTACAGCAGCTTATGACGAGCCGCAGGCGGGAGCAGAACGCAGGGGGATTTGAGAATATCTTTTCGGGCGTTATCAAGTGTGCGGACTGCGGCTATGCGATGCGGGCGGCGAGTGCCAACAGGAGGAAACGCCCCGACATCATCGACTGCGTACAATACACCTGCAATAATTATGGCAGATATGGCAATGTTATGTGTACCGCACACAGCATTGAAGCGAGGGACTTATTCAATGCCGTCCTTGCCGACATCAACCGCTTTGCGGATATGGCGGTCAATGATGAAAAGGCGGTCAGAGCCATAGAAAGGCGGCTCACGGAAACAGACCAGAGCAGGGCGAAATCATTAGAGAAAGAAAAGAAGAAGCTGAACAAACGCCTTGCGGAGCTTGACAGGCTGTTTTCCTCTCTCTATGAGGACAAGGTAATGGAGCGTATCACGGAGCGGAATTTTGAGATGATGTCGGGGAAATACCAGAAAGAGCAGCTTGAAATTGAAGCACGGCTGAAAGAGGTAACGGAAACGCTCAATGACAGCTATGAGAAATCGCAGGGCGTGAGGGACTTTCTATCCCTAATCCGCAACTATCAGGGGCTGAAAGAGTTGGACGCAACCATCATAAACGCACTCATAGACAAGATACTTGTTTCGGAACGTGAGAAACTTGCGGACGGGACAGTAAGGCAGGAAATCAAGATTTACTATAAATTCATCGGCTTTGTCGGTGAATTACATATCACACCCACAAAGCGGTGGACGGCGTTAAAGCCTAAAAATTGTACGGTGTGCGGTGTTGAATACGTCCCCAGCTCTGGAATATCAAAGTATTGTCCCGCTTGTGCTAAGAGGATACAGAGGGAGAAATCAAACGAGAGCAAACGCAGGAGTAGGGAGAGGAACCGAAGGGCATGTATTGAACTGTCCGCAAAAAATGACCGACTGACCTTGAACAGCGACAAGGGCGTATCGAAAGACAGGGCAATATGTTCCCAGAGGTTGAGGTTTACCGCTATGTGACCGAGCAGACCTTTGATGCCTACCTCTATCAGTTGGTGGAGAGCAAACAGAAATTCATTAGCCAGATAATGACGAGTAAAAACCCCGTGCGTTCCGCCGAGGATGTGGACGAGGTTGCTCTTTCCTTTGCGGAGGTCAAGATGCTTGCCACAGGCGACGAGCGTTTTAAGGAAAAAATGGACTTGGATATGCAGGTGGCGAAGCTGAAAGTATTGAAGCAGAGCTATCTTTCCGAGCATTACCACCTTGAGGACAGGATACTGAAATACTATCCCCAGATCATAAAGGAATACGAGGAACGCATTATCGGCTATGAAAGTGACACGGCACTTGCCGAGCAGCATAAGCCGCAGGGCGAAGAAAAGTTCTGCCCGATGACCTTAAAAGGCGTGATCTACACGGAAAAAGCCGATGCAGGCGAAATGCTTTTGGCGGTCTGCAAGGAAAATCCCCTTGCTAATCCCGTGGAAGTCGGCAGTTACCGTGGCTTTCGGTTGGAGGTATTCTATGATACCGTCAACACCCACTACTGTCTATATCTTTGCGGTAAGACAAGGCACAAGGTAGAATTAGGCTCTGATGCTCTGGGCAATCTGACCCGAATTGAAAACGAGCTTGCCAAGCTCCCTGCAAAACTGGAAGCAACCAAGACCAGAAAAGCGGAAATCTTAGAGCAGCTTGCCAATGCAAAAAGCGAGGTACAAAAGCCCTTTGCCTTTGAAGATGAGCTGAAAGAAAAGACCGATAGGCTCAATGCCCTAAACATCGAGCTTAATCTGGACGAAAAGGACACCCCTGTTCTGGATACCGAGCCAGAGCAGAGCGATGAGCCGCCCGAAAGAAAATGTGTAAATTGGGAGCGATAAGCGGATTTGCACATTTGTATTGCTGAAAAGTGGGCAGTATAATAGGTGTAGATTTATAGAATATCGGAGGTGATAACGGTGTCTGATATGTTCAGATTTGAAACCTTTGTAGATGTCCACAGTAATATCTTTCAGGAATATCTAAGCTCTGTCATAGCAAAGTTGCAAACGGAAAACCCAGAATATCGAGCATTATCAGAAAGAATTGACGATATCTATCGGGAATATCCGAGAGTAATGGCGGTATTCGATGCGGAAAAGCCCTGTGATTTATCCGAACAGGAATGTACGGCTCTGATAGAAGTTCTGGAGCTTCGGGCGAAACTTTGTGATATGCAGCAGGAAACAATTTATTTCCGAGGGTGCTATGACAGCGTTGGGTATCTGAAAAAAGCAGGAATTTTATAACCGAAATCGGCGACATTGGCGAAAAGCTGATGCCGCTTTTACATAGTCGCAGAGGTAGAAAAATTCATACCTTTGTGGTACAATTATAATAATAAAGTACACAAGAAGGTTGGTTAAGTATGGATATTAGATTTAGCACATATAATGATTTTCTAACTGAATATAAGACATACAGATTAGATAAATGTAGTAAATGTAAAGGCGTTCGAGAGTTAATTGATGATGATGTGACAGTTGTCATAGAAAATAGAACTCTCCATTTTCCAGAGTTGCTTATACTTTGCTGCAATAAATGTGGAAATAAATGTCTGCCCGAATATTCCAAACAAATGATAGACGGTGCTTATAAATCTATGATAGAGCAAGAACAGTATGTGGGCGAGTTCGTTTCAAAGAATTATAAAAAGAAATTTGAATATTGCCAAGAAACAGATTATAAATACGACCATAAAGATTATTATAATATCCCTGGTCTTTGTTATGATGAGGAGCATTCAATAGAAGGTTTTTTGACACCTGTTTTTTTCGACAGAAAGGCTCTTATATATTTTATTTCTGTTCCCGATTTTGAGGTGGATATCTTTTCAGAAACCTATGGACACATTGGAAAGAAAGACCCAGAGGGAATATATGTATATGATTGGGATATACCATTTGGTTTTAACAGTAATGGGAAGTTAGTATTTTGGTTGGGCGATTTGAATTATTTGGATACTCAGAGCCAAGCGATTTTGAAAGGATTTAATGTTGACTCAGACCATTTAATTGTTGACTCAGAGTTTTATCAAGCACAGATGAACTGTACTTTTAGCAAGCCTATTATAGAGAAACAAATTCTAATGAATAAGGACAGCTTGATTTCAAATGTAAAGAAAAAATACAATATTGACTTAGCACATTTAGACGAAGAATGTTCTGAACATGCTAAAAATATCAAGCGTCCACTTGTTTTTACAGAACAGAGCGTATCTGGTGTAATAAATGCTTTTGACAAGGTGTTAGTAGAGGGCTTTAATGTTGGACAGTTGAGAGTATTGTATGAAACATTGTATATCGAGAGTGAAAGAGATGACCAATATAGAAATTGGCAGTCTATTCGTCTTATCAAAGAAATATTGCTTAAATTCTGTGATGAAATTGGAAATACGATTGATGTTGAAAAGTTGATTTCTCCGTTGTATATTCTTCACGATTATCGAATATATCTTGACCATTTGCTTTCAAAGGATAAACAAGAAAATACCAAAGCTCATATAGTTGCTACATTGGGAGTTCAAAATTTTGGAGAACAAGAAGCTATTTATGCAGAGGAAATAGACCGTCTTAATAGATTATTTCAGTATTTAGTGCTGTTATCGAAATAGGTTATTGTTATACATAGCCGAGTGGTTTTCACTACACGAAAATCTCTTGGCTATTTCTATTTCTGGAAATGGTTACGGAATGAACTAAATAAGGTGGCGTTGGCGTTAAGTTGATGTCGGATTTTTCAGAGTAGTGGTAGAAAAATTTGTTGAAATGTTGTATATTAAATATGGTAACAAATTTTATAATTATTTGTTAGAGGAGAACCTTACTGTGAATGCTTTGCCTGACTATATGCTAATTGAATTTTTTAATTGGATAAAAATAAATGATAATACTCGCTTAAATATTGGATTTGTCCGTGAATGTGTGATGAGGGACAAGCATACGAATAGTGCAATGGAAGATTTGACTCCGTATGCTAAAGAATTTATTATTCAAAAAGGTTTAGATATTAAGGCATGGGAATTAATAGAAAGCATGCGAGCCTATTTAACTTATCGTTATGCGGATGAGGAATCCACTAAGAGAGTAGAAAAATCTTTATGGAGCGAGTCCCAGAACAATAAAAATAATTTACATATAAAAAATAATGGGGATGGGAATACACTCATACATATGATGACGGCTGTTCCTGTGCCATTGCATACAACAATAGAGTTTTTGGAATGGTTATTGAAACAGGAAATAAACGCAGATGATGTATATAAAATGCCTATGTGTGTATTTGAACAGTTAGCAAAAGACTTTTTGATTGAAAATAATGGTGTAATTGATAGTGATTTGCTAACATACTTACGACAAGAGGTTAAAGATAAAAGTCCCCAAAATTTTCTTGAAAAATTTAAAAGATTAATTTCTCTGGATACATTTGGGAAAGACACAAAAAAATACAAAACTATTGCAGAATTATTTGGTAGATACTCAAATCCTTGCATTATGAAGTGTTTCTTTCTTCCCCTTGCTCAAGATAAAATGTTTGAAAAGTTCATCAACAATTCATGGAGCGATTTAAATTCATTATCTAAAAATTATTTAGACATTTTTTATAGCGTTAAGGAATTATCTGCTTCTGGATACGACATTAAGGATAAGATTCGGTCATTGGATGTCGCGGAAGATGCTTTGCCGTGCTTAGTTTTGTGGGTTAACTCTCTTGAAACTGCGAAATGTGTGGAATTGAGAGATTTGGAGTATAAAGAAATATTCCGTTTATTGCAATCTATTGTACAGAATATAAAAGAAGGGGTTTCATTTGATGTGGTTTATTCAAGAGCTGTAATGATGGCAGATGATTTACGCAGAGAGCATAAAAATATAACAATTATAGAGCAAAAATTTGATATTTCAAACTCGGAAATACGAAATTCCCAATTGGGCACTTTTGAAAGCAAATTAGTTAGTGAAGATAAAATTGAAAAATAAGGAGAATGCGATACTTTCAGTATTAACCCGTTAGAATATGACATTGATAGAATTTATTTAATGAAAATGGTAGAAAGGGGAAATTTGACTACAGGCGTTTTAGTTCAACGTATAGAACGAGATAATAAAATTATTTCGGGGTGGTCAGAGAAAGCTCCAATTACGTTTCTTGGAATTGAATATTTGAATGGAAGGAGTACATCCACAATGAATCAAACAAATTATAATATTACTAATTCTTCTTTAGTCGGTTCTCAAATTGGAACTCAAAATAGCCAACTTTATTTCAACCAAAGTGATTTTTCAAGTGAAATAAACCAAGCTATTTCAGAAATAAAAACAATAACAGAATTGTCAGAGAAGAGCATGAATTCAATAATTGATTTGCTACAACAAATTGACATTGCTGTAAAGTCAGACAATAAAGAGGCACAAACAGAAGCAAAATTTACATTAAAGGGGATGCTTAAAGGAATTGGGAATACTGGTGTTAAAGTGATTAGTGTGTTGTCTGGATTGGCAAATTTAGCAAAGTTTTTTGGTTTCCCAATATCATGAATATTATCATATCGATAAGTTTTACATAGCCGAGTGGTTTTCACTACACGAAAATCACTCGGCTATTTCTATTTCTGGAGGTGGTTTTATTGAATGAGAAGTAACAGACCCTATGTGCAGCTTGATCCTGCCGTTATCGAACAGGCAAGGCGGATGGACTTGCTTTCATACCTTAGAGCCTACGAGCCGAGTAATCTGGTGCGTGTGGGCGGCAATGTTTACTGTACCAGAGAACACGACAGCTTAAAGATTTCCAACGGCAAATGGTACTGGTGGTCGAGAGGTATCGGAGGTGTTTCTGCCCTTGATTATCTTATCAAGGTAAAAGATTACGGCTTTGTGGAAGCTGTTGAAGCCCTCACGGGCATCACGCAATGTCATTAAGTTAAGAATCAGTAGTTTATCTCATCAACAGATATTTATTATGTCTGTTGGTTAGATTTTTATTTTTCTGCATTCCAAAAAGACAGATTGCTTTCTGACTAAAAAAAGATTATATTAAAATTGATGTTAGTTGTGTCTGAAAGTGGTAAAAAAACTCTGGTGTTTGGACCTGTCGCGTTTAAACGACCGTCCATCTCTGATTGGGATCATTTCCATTAATATATGACCTTCTACATCATTTGGGGTTTTTGCATTTCGGAGATATTCCCTGCACATGTGGAGTGCATTGGTCATATTTGGTTTGTATTCATACTTTCCACGATCCTTTTTATACCGCAAATGTTGAGTGATCATGGTTGTAAAGTTGTAAAAGATCATCTTGGCCCATATCTCCTGATGCAGAAACTCTATTTTTCTTGAATGAAATTCCAAAAGATTGGCAGAGTATTTAACCAGACGGAAAGATGTTTCAATTTTCCATCGCATACAATAAAGTTTCTTCAGTTTTTCTGGTGAAAATTTATCTTCTGGCAGATTGGTGATCAAACATTCTTTCTGCCCATTCGCAAGCTCGATCATTACAAAACGCAGTGTCATTTTTACATAAGGATGTTCTTTGTTTACAAAATAAGGAGAATCTTTGATACTGATCCTTTTATAAAGTTCAGGATGAGCGCGTGTCTTTTTATTTTGTGTTCGTGTATAAATATATGAGACCGTTTTATCAAAAGTACCCTCTCTTGGAAATGGATATCCTTTGATCGTACTGCCATGTCCAAAATATTCTTTTGCACGGATCAGAAAATAGTTTCCGTCATGCTGTATCTGTGCCATCAATCGATAACTCTCATATCCACGATCTGCAATAAACAGAGCTTTTTGTGGAAAATTTTTACGCTCCAACATCATAGAAAATACACGGGTTTCACTATGTGTTCGAAAAGGTTCAATATAAGCATCATAATATCTCTCATTGATAAGATCATAGATACAGGAAACATGAAACTGATAAGCAAGACGAGTGCAATCTTTATTTGTACGCACACGTGCGTATTCTTGATTTTCTTTTATTCTGTCCATAGGAACTGTGACACTCGTACCATCAACTGCTAAAATATGAAAACCATATAAAGATTTATCTGGAAAAGGATCATTAAATCTGTAAAAAAGAGTTTGAAATGCAGACAGATTTAATTTTTTTTGTTGCTGAAGGAAGGCAGAAGCCGTTGGAGTTTTGTCAATCTTTGGAATATAACGTTTTATGCAGCGACTAATACTGCCAGCATCATAAGTGACGATGGTATTGATTGTATCCTGAAATGATAGTTTTCGTTTCCTTGTAAAATCTCTTTCTGGATCTTTAACATACAGCTCTCGATCTTTAGCTATATCATTTAAAATCGTTAAATAACGTTTTTTCACTTTCTGTGCATACTTCATAATAATTCACCTCCTACCTAATACATCACTTTTTATTCTGAGTTTGTCAATATATAAAAAACAGAGGTAAAAGATAAATTTAAAACTTATCTTTTACCTCTGCTTTTCTTAACTTAATGACATTGCAATCAGCTTGCGGTTAAGGCAAACGCTCTTGGTTTTGTGGATACCCCGATGCTCCGTGAGGAAGCAAGGAAGTGGCACGAGTTTCAGATTGAAATTCGCAAAATGTATTTGCTTCCACGCAGGTCATCGTAATGGCGGTCTGCGAGATATGGGATGTGCGTGGCAGGCTCGACCACCCAATCGACTATGCCGAAAATCCCGAAAAGACAGCCAACCCCAAATACACCGAAGCCGACCTGCAGGCGATGGTCGATGTAATGGAGTACGCTACTAATAAGAATAAGACCGAGCAGCGTTTATAAATGTCAAGATTAAAATGTACATTTTTGATCATTTAAGAATGTACATTTTTGCTATTCTTCCTCTTGATCGGTATATTTTTTTAAGCGATAAGATTTTCCTGTGATATTTACCACATGTGCATGATGTAACACTCG
>NZ_JAGTTT010000047.1:0-9616 GCF_018223505.1 Anaerostipes sp. Marseille-Q3525 | reverse complement strand
ATTATATATATAATACAGATAATTTCCTTCTAGAGATAAGCCGCCTTTATTTACTCTCTTAAATGTTACGATTACTGATTTTTCTTTACTTTGTTTATTTACTTTTATAATTTTTTTACCATTTTCTATGTAAAAAACATAACTTTTATTTTCTACAACTGGATTTATGATTCTTAATGATCCATACCCATCATCACTTTTTATCTGCATTTTTTTAACATCTAAAATTTGAGATAATTTTCTATTAGAATTAACTTGTTTTTTCGTCGTCTTTCCATTACAAGCAGTCAGCATTATTAAACAGAAAATTAATAACAGATATCTAGTTTTTCTTTGTTTCATGTTCTTCCTCCTCATTGTATAAATTTCAAATTCCATACCGCCTTGTTATCTTTTGCAATTTTCTTGCAACTTCTACCCTCTGAATCTTTTTTCTTGTTTTCTGACTTCATAAGGTCTGCTTCATTTGTCACTTCTTTGTTTACATGTCCGTTGGCATCTTTAACACTGGTCGTGGTCTTTCCATCCGTTCCCATGTCATAAGGAATACTGTTACTGATGGTTTCGTTTCCATTCTTTCTGCTGACACCTGTGACACGGTTCTGGTCATCATAAGTATAGATTGTGACATTTCCATCGGTAACAGCACTCTCATTTTTCCATTGACATCATATGCAGTCTCATTAATAATGGTATCTTTTCCTATAGTAATACTGTCTCCATCAACAACCGGCTGGCTGATCGTATGAGTTATTTTTATAACCATCTATGATTGTCATATCTTTTTAAGCATCAAATTTCTCTGGTAACTGTCTCTTTGTCATATCTAATAATTTTACCATACTGGCTGCACATTCACCTTTCTAATCAACTTTCCATCATAAGAATAAATATACATTTTCCTGTTTTTATAGTCTTCACCTGTTATGTCTATTACTATATATGATTTTGTAAATATGACTGATGTCCACGCACTATTCTTATTATTTTTGCTTTCAGATGCAATCTTTTTAATTTCACCTGTCTTTATATCTAACATAAAAACGTCCATATTATTTGTACTATAGTATAATTTGTTATTGTCTATCTTCAGACTATCATTTAAAAAGTCTTCTTCTTTTTTCAGATCTTTTATATAATATTTTTTCTTCTTACTCTTTTTATCATATGAATAAACATTTAACCCATCCGTTACCATGAAATGTTCATTATCTATATATCCTACCCACATAATATCTCCCTTATTTTTACATTTCACGATGGTTTTATCACTTAGATTTATTTCATAGATTTGCTTATCTACATTATTGTATGTATACAATTTTCCATGATCCTGTCTTAATATATAGGAGAATTCGCCTTTTAGAAAAACTTCTGTTTTCCCTGTTTTTAAATTTTTTCTATATATATTATTTTTAAAATCACTTGCCCCACTTTCTTTTAAATAATACATATATTCTGGTGATATGGTGCAAATTCCTGCCTGATCCAACTCTTCTTTGCCAAAGCCAAATCCTTTTGTCTTTTTGGAATATAATTCAATTCCTTCTTCCGCTCCAAATCTGTTATAATAAATTTTTTGTTTATTTAGTATAAATTTACTTCCAAATCCATAATAAGGAATCATACTACTTTTTATTAACTTCCATTTATTATGTTCAACGTCATATAAATACAATCTGTTCCATGGCGTTGTTGGAAATGTTGTTACCCCACCTGTATCAAGTAAGATTTTATCTTCTTGTGTATATTCGTTCATATTTGAGATTATTGAATCAACTTTCATTTGAGGCAGATATTGAATTGCTAATAAAATTCCATTAATTACTATTAATACAAAAATTATCTTTACTATTAAAACTATTTTTTTTCTTATCATTATATCATCTCCTCACATTAAATCGAGTAGGAGGCGGTGACTAACCGCCGTCCTCTCACAGCACCGTACGTACCGTTCGGTATACGGCGCTTTCAATAGTTGACGTGCACTGACTGATAGGCTATGGCTAAATCATAAAAGCCACGGCGTATAACTTAAGGTAGCGTAGTCCTTATGAAATCTGATATTTTTTATATTATTAAATTTATCGCGATTATTCTAGCTACTTTTCTGATTTTGCTATTCTTCCTTGTTTTATTGTATCTCTTTTTCCTCGTTTTCTGACTTCGTAAGGTCTACAGGACCCAATGTGGTCAACTCATGAAAATGTTCTAACATAAGCAGAACCTCTTAGATTTAATACCTTTACTAATTACTTTTTATACCAATCTATAATTTTTTCTACTCCCATTTCTTTGGCATACTCATATATTGTTTCCGTTCCGCCCTTATAATTTTTATCCTTTAACTTCAAAAACAATTTATAAGCATAATCTTCATTTCCCTCATTCATTGCTTCTATCACTGCCTGCTTTATATACCAGTCAGATCGTAAGTCTAAATATTTTAATACCAGCTCTGCCATCTTCACATTTCCTGTCTGTGCTGTTTTTAGCAGGGCTTCTTGATTATCCATACCTGCTTCCAATAATTGTTTTGCTGTTGTTATTTGATCTTTCGATATAGCATATAACAAAGCATCTTCTCCAAAGCGATTTTTGTGTGTCAGTTTTAGGTTTTGAGCTAACAAGTTATTTAACAGCTTTTGATTTCCATATCCCGCTGCTATCATAAGCATTGTATTTCCATCTTTATCTGTAAGTTTTGCTTCTTCTTTTGTCCCCTCTGTTTTCTGTCCTCTTGCTGCCTTTAAGAGAACCTTTTGTTCTGCTGTCATATCTGTTTCTGGATTCTGGTTTAATTTATCATATACCCAATCCAAAACCTTATAATTGCAACTTGCTGCTTTCCATCGATAATTCCAAGGCTGTATCACAGCATTTTTTGTTTCTTCCGTTATAACCGCACCCATTTTTATTTCATCTTTTAATTGTTTAAGAATCTGCTTCTCTGAAAGATCACTCCTAATTGCAAATTCTAGTACGCCTTGTCCTTCATTATTTCTTTTACTTATATCAGCTCCATTGTCTTTCAATTGATGAAAGATCTTCATATTGCCTGTATAAGATGCTATCATCAACAAAGTATTTCCTTGTGCATCTGCATAATTTATATTTGATTTGTCTTTGAGTTGCTTTATAATCTTCTGCTCATCAATCTCTTGTTTTAGAATGGAAAGATATAGTGGATTGTTGTCTTTTTTTGAGTAAAAAGATTCCCCTGTGTTATCTCTTTCATCATATTGTTTATTCTTTGACAGATTTATTTTTGTGCCATTGATATAAACAATGTTTTCTGATTTCCAGACAATATATGCCCATGAAGTATTTGGCTGCCAGTATATGTTTTTCTTTGTTTGATCATTTTTAAGTTCTACTAATACGGAAGCATTTTCTTTGTTTGTATCTGCTGTATATACATTAAGTTGATGATTCTTAGATGGTGAATATGTTGTAAACAATCTTCTTTTTAATTTGATTGTATCTATCTTATTGGATTGCGTAAAATATATATATGCTAAAATGATGATACATGGAATTATAAGTAAAATTAATTGGTATCGTTTCTTTGTGAATCCCTTTTTCATACCTTTTTCCTCCGTTCCTTATCATTTATATCACAATCTTGTATTGGAATCAGGCTTTGCACCTGATTCCAATAGGCTATTTAACATGTCCATTTCCACTCTCAATCTCTCTGACAGCTAATTCTAACGGCTTCGTTTTTGATGATATTTTGATTGTTTCTTTTGCAAGTTCTGCATGATTTTTCAATGCTTCCTTTACGCCTTGCATATTGGGATTGCAAATAGAATCGTATAACTGTTTTTTGGATATATCCTTGTCTTTATCTTTACTAATTATGCTCCCGTGGCAAACCTTGCGATATAAAATATAGCATGTCGTTCAACCAGCCAGCGATCTAATACTCCTTGTGTAGCTTTATCTACAGGATATGGTTCTATAATATATGCCTTCTGATTTGACTTCAATTTATGGCTCTTATCTAATATTAAACTTCCTGTTATTGCCTCTTTAGGATATCCTGATATAAATACACTAAAGCGAACAGCGCCTTTATCTGTCATAAAACTATAGATTAAAAGGATTATGATAACTCCATAAATTAGAAATTTTCTTATTTTATCCATAATTCATCCTCCTATAATTAATCATTTAAAATGAATTATTCTATGATTTTCAGCATCACTCCTTTGTTTACATGTACGTTGGCATCTTTGACACTAGTCATAGTTTTTCCATCCGTTCCCATATCATATGAAATACTGTTATTGATGGTTTCGTTTCCATTCTTTCTGTCTACACCTGTGGCATAGTTCTGGTCATCATAAGTATAAGTTGTGACATTTCTGTTCCCATCATCTGCCGTCTTATTGATAATCGTATCTTTTCATTTAACTATGTTTCTTTGTTTTATTGCACCTCTTTTTTCCGACTTCGTAAGATCCACGAGACCTTAAATTTGTATCCTACCTATTTCATAAAATCTATTCTATTTTCTTTACATAAAAAGCAACTAATATATTCAAACAAAATAGAAAAAACCTAGCACTCCTCCTAAAACTATAAAAAGTATTTTATATTTCATATATTTCTTACCTGTAAGGCAAAAAACTATTACTAAAATTAATAAATTGATAATAATTGCTAACAAAAATTGGTTCTCCCATTGATAAGAAATCAAAGTAAATGAACAATACATAACAGGTAATCCTGATAAAATTAATGATAAAATGCCTTCTTTATGATAATAATATAGAATTATTCCTAGTCCTCCAAAAATCACAGGAATAATAATCGCTTCACCTAATCCACATAAAATATAATCATAATTCTGTTTTCCAAATTCAAAAAAAAGTTCTATATTCTTAATCCATGTTGAACCAATAACAAATGATAATCCAAATATGGCACAGTTTATACCTAATTTTATTTTCTCCTTAGTTATTACCATAATAATCGTAATAACTAACACAATAAAAACGCCATCACCTAGAATACATTCTAAACTGATTGACATATCTGTTCTTCTTGATGTTAAATATCCTAGTACAATTCCACACAACAAAATAATTACTTTTTTTAAATACATTACAATTTTCTCCATCTCTATATCTCCTCTTTTTTATACTTCAATAACATCATTAAGGTTTATATTTTTTTAATGGATTTTCATGATTATAATAATTTCGCTTTCCTCCATATCTAGGATAATACACTTTTTTCTTTTTATCATATCTATAAGATAATCCATATGGATAACTAGATGCATACACAACACATTGACATTTTTTAGCCATAATTTTAGCCACACTATTTTTGTCTCCTATTCCTCCCTTACATGAAAGCAATACTATCTTCTTTTTTATTTTTTTCTTTTTTAAAGCTAACAACTCTTTTAAATTCATATCAGAACCATCAAAATACAAACAACTAACCCCACCATGCAAATATAAATATAATTCAGATGTTCCTTTTGGTATTTTATCCCACTCTTTTTTAAATTGTGCTTTTTTAATCACAGATTTAAATGTAACTTGACTATTCTTATAATATGGAGAATGCATTGCTTGTTTCTTAAAATCCTTCCCTTTTTTATTATAATAAATTACTGTTTTAGCCTTATGTCCACTAGGATCCACATAATTCACCGGATTATTCGCACAATAAGCATATAAATGTCCTGTCTCTGGTTTAGCAGTCTCTCCTCGATAAGTATCCTCTGTCACAAACCGTCCATCTTCTGGATTATAATACCTTGCATTCAGATAATAAAGCCCTGTACTATGATCATAGATTCCTCCAGTATAACAAACCTCATTCTCTGCTTTGTTATCTCCGTTGATCGTTGTCTCTCCAAAGTCTGTATACCGGTATGTTGCATCAGCACTTCCATCTTCTTTTACAAGACTTGTGGTACTTCCCTGGATATCTTTATGATACAACAGATAGTCCGTATGGTCACTTCCATATCTCTGTGTTGCAAGGATATTTCCGTCGGTTCCGATCAGGTTCTGGGATGTCTGGCTGTTCTCTCCATCGGTTGTGTAAGAAACTACTCCGTCCTGATAGTAATAGTTCGTCGTTTTGCTTCCTTCCACTTTCTGGATTCTCTGTCCGTCTCCGTTATAATGGTTCTGCTGGATCACAGCTGTCTTTCCGTCTTTGTCGGTCACAGATACTTTGCTTAAGCGGTTCTCTGCATCATAAGTATAAGATTCCGTCTGTCCTGTCTTTGTGTTTTTGACATCCGTCTGGTTTCCATTGGCATCATAGCTGTACTGGCGGACTTCGTCAACTGCGGTTCCTTTTTCTTTTGTTGCTGTCTGTAACTGATCCAGTCCGTTATAGGTATACGCTGTCTGTGTGGTTCCATCATCTTCTGTGGTTCTGTTTCCAGCTTTGTCATAAGTATAGGTAACGGTCTTTGTCTTGTCATCGTTCTTATGATCGGTTGTCACAGTCTTTGTCAGTCGTCCGAGTGCATCATAAGTATAGGCTTTTGTCTCATTGACTTTATCCGTATCTTCTTTTGGATAGTTATTGACTTCTGTTTTCTCTGTGTATTGGAATTCTTGTCATAACTGTAGCGGTAAGATTCCATCACTTTGTCTGTCTCAAGATCTGTGTACGTCATCTCTTTGACACGGTCCAGGCTGTCATAAGTGTAGGCTTTCTTCACTGCCTGATCACTGCTGTTTAACAGATCTCTGTAGTCTTTGATCTCTTTGACTTTTCCATAGCTGTCATAAGTATAGCTTCGTACCGTCTTTTCTGTACTGCCATCTCCTGACTGGATCTCTCCTTTGATCTTTGTCAGCCATCCGTTCTGGTCATATTCATATGCTAAAGCCTGAACTCCATTCTTGGTCGTTGGATAGGTAACCTTTGTAAGCTTTCCATCACTGTCATAATGGTATCTGATCTGGTGTTCTTTGATTTCATCCGCTGTCGGTGCGTTTTCCTGACTTAATTCTGCATATCCTGTTGTCTGTCCTCTGCGGTCATACTGATATTCTGTGTAACGTACAGTTGTTTCTTCTGCTCCGTCGATCTGATAGTCAATACTTTCCAACAGTCTGTCGTTGATATCATAGCTGTAGACCGTCTTTAAGGTCTTCTCTCCGATACTTTCTCCTGCTTCCCCTGCTTCATAAGATTCTGTCTTGATCAGGCGGTTCTTCCTGTCATAATCAAATGTCTTATAGCCGCCGTCTGCATAGGTTTCCCTGATCTTGTTTCCGTTTGTGTCATAACTGTCGGCTGTTGTGATCTGTTCTTCTCCGTCTCCAAGATCCGTAGTGCTTTCTGTCAGTCCTGCTTCATTTGTCACTTCTTTGTTGACATGTCCGTTGGCATCTTTGACACTGGTCGTGGTCTTTCCATCCGCTCCCATATCATAAGAAATGCTGTTGCTGATGGTTTCGTTTCCATTCTTTCTGCTCACACCTGTGACACGGTTCTGGTCATCATAAGTATAGGTTGTGACATTTCCGTTTCCATCGGTCACAGCACTCTCATTTCCATTAACATCATATGCAGTCTCATTGATGATCGTATCTTTTCCTGTGGTGATACTGTCTCCATCAACCACTGGCTGGCTGATCGTATGGGTTGTTTTTCCTTCCTTATTGTATAACGTCAGGGAGATCTTTCCTTCTCCATCGGTGCTGCTTCCAAGTGTGACCGCTGCGATCTCTTTTCCATCGTCAGTAAAGACATGATCCGTATAGATACCGCTGCTTAAGCTACGGACTGCATTGCCTGCATGGTCTGTCCATGTCTTGTCTGTCACGGTTCCATTGACTTTGGTTGTCTGTACCTGAAGATCCTTATAGGTCTTTGTTCCTGCCAGGGTATGGATCACGGCAGTTTCATATCCATAAGAGGTTTCTGTTGTTTTTGTCGCATCGTCTGCATCTTCCTTTGCAATGGTTACTCGGTTTCTATTGTCATAATGATACTCGGTTGTAACCCCTGCACTGCTTGTTTCTGATGTGACTGAGCCGTTTGCATTATAGCTCTTTGTTTCTGTCTGAACAATGTCCTTTCCTTCCTGATCTGTCAGGGATCTTTCTGTTTCTACTGCACGTCCCATAAAGTCATAGGTGATCCTTGTCACTTCTCCTGTATTCCGGTCAGTACTTGAAACTTCCCTTCCCATCGCATCATAAGAAGTTATAGCTTCCTGTGTCATTTTTCCCTGTGTGCTTGTTAATGTCTCACTGACTTTGTGGTCTGCTTCTTCTCTCTGTGTAACATACTTAAGGTACCGTAGCCCTTATGAAATCTGATATTTTTTATATTATTTGGTTTATTATGATTTTTCTACTTACTTTTCTGATTTCACTACGTTTTCGTGTTTTATTGCATCTCTTTTTCCTTGTTTTCTGACTTCATATGGTCTACGAGCACTTAAATTTATTCGAGCACTTAAATTTATTATTCTGGAATGGATCCGAAGAAACCAAAATGACCAGAAAACGTATGGCGAATTATTCTTCATGTTCTGTGATGATATTCAGGACATGGAACTAACCAATGCACTGCAGAGCCTTATGGCTCTGTTTGTGGAACACATTTTAACATTATCCGCTGATATCATATCTATTATAAAATGTAAAGTAAGTGAATGGATTGCATCTCAAGCCACATTTATTCAGGCTTTATTTAGCGATATTAGCTGGGAAAGTTGAGTTACTATTAATACAAAAATAATTTTCAATACTTGAAATATTCTTTTCCTTATCATTTATATCACATCCTTGTATTGGATTGTGAAAGGATTTTCCAATTTTGCTTTAGAAATGCTTTCTTTTTATTGTATAAGTTCCAAATTCCATACCGCCTTGTTATCTTTTGCAATTTTCTTACAGCTTCTACCCTCTGAATCCTTTTTCTTACTATCACCTCCATGCTTTTTCAGATATTTCAAAATTTCTTGACTTTGTGATGCGCACGCTGTCTGTAATGCTGTAGAAGAATAATTTTCAGTTTCTTCTTTTACATATTTATTGATATCTGCTCCTTGTTCGACAAGATAACGTACCATTGTGTAATCCCCAATATCAACTGCTGTCTGTAATAAATATTCTTTTCTGACTTTTCCTTTTGTCATTTTGTTTTCTAGTATTTTTCTTGCAATATCACTTTCTCCATTCCAGATTATTTCCTGCAATTCATCTTCTTTTACTTTTATCCCCTGCTCATATCCGTAATTTTGATAGGTGTCATATATTTCTTCTTTTGTTGGCTGATGACCTAAAGATTCCAGTGTTTTAAAAGATTTTTTATCGCCGAAAGCTAAAATAAATTCCCATACATCACAAGGTTTTCCGTGATGATTTTTCTTGAAATTCACTTTGTCTTTTTCTATCAAAATCTTTGCTTTGTCTAAGTTTCCTGCTACAATCGCAAAATCAACTGCTCTCACTTTATAATAATCTGCCTTTGCTTTTGAATCTAATTGTTGTTCTAACAAATATTTTACTACTGAAGAATGATTGCATAGTGCTGCGATCTGCAATAATCCTACTTTATCTGAGTCTTTCCAAGCAAAATCATATCCTTGTTTTTTCATGATCTTCAATGTATC
>NZ_JAGTTT010000046.1:0-9899 GCF_018223505.1 Anaerostipes sp. Marseille-Q3525 | reverse complement strand
GTCATTTTTGAATATAACTTTAAATTTTTATCATCTTATTCTAATAAGTCATTATATACTTGCTTTAAATGAATAGTAGCATTCACAATATCATCAAAAAATATATAAAATTTTCCATCTGTTTCTATTCTATTTTCGCCTATATAAATATCTGAAAATTTACTATGTGTAACCGCTTCATACATTTCTTTTGAATATTCCAAATAATCAGACCATAGCTCTATTTGATTCTTCTTATCTATTGAGTTTTCCAGAAAAACATCATAATCTTTCTCTTTTCCTACTGCTATTTGAGGTTCTACCATTGGATCAAGATATTCTCTTGGTATCCATGGATATTTATCATCTGGTGGTGCTAATTCTCCTTTGACATTCATTTTTACTGGCATAAAAAATACAGAGGTCATCTCCTCAATATTATTTTCTATTGCTTGTCCTGATAAATACTTTGTTTTTAAAGTTTTTAATGCAATTATTAATTCTTTTTCTTCATTAGCTTTGAATTCCACCCCAGAAAGTATTTTTAAGCTTTCAAGATTTTCAATTATTCCATTTTCAATTTCTTCAGCTGTGATAGTATCATATTTATCATTTTTGTAGTCTATCGTTGGCTGCAAACTTGCTAATAATGCATCTCTAAAATATTTTGTTATCGTTTTCATAACTTTTCGATCAACACCCTTCTTTTACTTTACTTTGCATCAACGTTGTTAACTCACCCTATTTTTGAATATTTTATCACAGTCTTCATCTCACAACAACGAAAAAGCCATTGCTAATATTCATGAAATAAATGAATGCAATGACTTTATATTTATACTCGTTTATTTTATTTTCACAGCCACAATCACCGAAAATTTATGATAAGAATACAAGCATTTTACATCTGAAAATCCACATTTTTTCAGCATCTCTATTTCTTCTTCAACCGAACATTCTTTATCAAGTTTCTCATAAATTCTTTCAAATAAATCTGTCTTCTGTCCCTCATCTAAATGATGAATTGATAATGCAGATATGATCGTATCAAACTCTCCTTTTGGAAGTTGTTTTGTATAATCTAAAATCTCATGCTGAATATTTTCTAATCCTGCGAACCGCTTTCTGGAAACATTTAACATTTCATCTGCAATGTCTACAAGCACATAATCTGCAGTTTTATATTCTTTGAACCAATAATATGTAAGTAATCCTGTTCCTGCACCTAAATCGAGAACTCTTTTTGGAGAATCTATATTAGAAAGAATCAACTTTGTCGTAGATTCATAATAATCATCAAAACAAGGAATAAATTTTCTACGATTTTCATCATATTTCTTTGCGATTAAATTAAACTGTTCTTCGATATCTGTCATATTTTACTCCATATAATATATTTTTTATAGTTATATTCTATCTGTTTCTGCATTAAATATTTCCTCATTTTGAGCTTCTAATTTTTTATACACTCTACATACATCAAAGAAATCCTCGCCGGTAAAAGTTTGTTATGTAAAATCTTCCAGCCATTTTTCTTAAGCCATATGATATATTCCTTTCCATTCCACTGATGTTCGAATTTAATTCCTGCTAATTTTAGAATGTTGGACCATATTCGACTGATGATTCCTTTGTTGTGTGATACAAAATTGGGAGCGATCAACAATCCATCTTTTCGTAATACACGCTCTATTTCTTTCAATGCTTTTTCTGGTTCTGACATCACATGCAATGCATTTGCAATGATTACCACGTCAAATGAATTATCTTTATATGGAAGATGTTTTGCATCCACAACTTCAAAAAACAGATTTTCTGGATATCTTCCTTTCTTTGCTTCTTTGATCATACCTTCTGAGTAATCTGTAGCAATCATTCGTTTTGCAGCTGGCGCTACATGTTTGGCCAATAATCCAGGACCTGTCGCAATTTCTAAGACTTCTTTTCCTACAATCTGGCTTTTGATCCGATAATACATAAATTTATAACATTTACGATCTGCCCTCATAGCTTTCTCATAAATCGGTGCATATAGATCCCATATTTTTTTCTTCATAGCACATCTCCTGAAAAAATTGTTGATTTCTATAAATTTTACTACACATTGATAAATTTCACTTTATTTCCATGCATCTTTATGACATCCAAAAGATCCGCAAGTTTCATCCAGATCGTTGCTGTATTATCATTTGGATGGACTGCAATATATTCATATTCCTTCAGATCTTCATCAAAAAAGACTGGAACCACACATTCTTTATCATTCAAAATGCCTAATGGTGAAACAGATCCTGGTTCGATATTTAAATATTTCATTAAGCGCTCAGCTGAGGCAAAACTAAGTCTGGAACTTCCAATCTCATCTCTTACTTTCTTAAGATCTGCCTGCTTGTCTTCTCGAATGATCACAAGAAAATGATGTTTTCCGCTGCCATCTCTTAAAAATAAATTTTTCGCTCCTATTCCGTTTTCATGATTCCACAGATCAGAATCTTCGATTTCATCCACTGTGTAAACAGCTTGATGTTCGAACATTTCATATTCTATATTCAGCTCATTTAAAGTATCTAAAACGATTTTTCTATTTTCATTCATTTTGCTAATACTCCTGTTTTTTCTTTTATTATAGCAAATATATGATAAATAGTGATTTCTTTTTTTGTGTTAAGTAGTTATTCTATTTACTAGAGCTTGGAAAATATGGTCTTAATACTCCAGCTACATTACTGATCGGCATCGTTTGCAGCCACACCTTTCCAGGTCCTATAAGTACTGTGTTAAATACTCCCTCTCCTCCAAACAACATATTTTTCACACCAGGAACGCTTTTGATCTCCATTGTACAACTTGCTGTCATTGCCGCTAAATGTCCTGTGTCTACTACGATCTGCTGTCCAGCTTCTAATTCATATTCCACAACATGTCCATCAAATTCTGCAAACATGATACCATGTCCAGAGGCTTTCTGCATGATAAATCCTTCTCCACCAAATAATCCCGCACCAATCTTTTTATTGAAGAATACAGATAATTCAACTCCTCTCTCACCCGCAAGATAAGCACTTTTTTGTAATATCATTTCCTGTCCTGGTGCAATTTCAAATGCCTTGATAGATCCTGGAAAGCATGAAGCAAAAGCGATCATTGCTTCTCCACCTTGTGCTGTATAAACATTCTGGAACATCTTTTCTCCCGAAAATGTCCTTCCAAACATCTTTCCTATTCCGCCATTTGAAGTTGTTTCCATTTTCATATTTGGAGACATCCATGACATTCCGCCACCTTCTGTAACCATTCTCTCTCCAGATTCTAAATAGCAAACAACTACTGGGAGCGTTTCTCCTAAAATTTCATATCTCATAATGTTTTCCTCCTTTGCTAATTCTTTTATATTATCAATGTATTGATATGGTATACATGAAACACCTCTCTGTTTGTACTTTAAGTATATATGAAATTTGTATTTTTTAATAGCACAAAAATATAAAGGAATGTGTTGAATTTATAGATTTATCCTAAATTAAGCAACTGGTGCTAGAGCACAGGAAATATGTGACTTAAAAGTAAAGGATATTCGTATGAATGATAGTTCCACATCTGTTACATTAATAGGGAAAAGCTCAAAAAACCGTCAGGTTGGAATATCAAAGAGATTAGCAGATACTTTACACAGATATATTGTTCACAGACATATTGAAAAATATCCAGAAAAACATATATTTTCTAGCCAAACACATGAACAAATGACGATATCCTGTATAGAAGGTATTTATAAAAAGTATATTGTTATGGCAAAGAATCAAAATCCATCTTTATTTCATGCGGATAGTTATCCTCCACATTCCATGAGACATAGCACAGCATGTCATTTATTAGAAGCTGGAGTTGATATAATAACAATAAAAAATATATTAGGACATGTTTCGGTTCAGACAACACAGATTTATGCCGAAATGTCGCAAGATACCGTTGATAAGAAATTGAAAGAATGGAATGAAACATGGTTTGGTGATGATCAGAAAATTGATGTAAAGAAAGCAACAAATAATATCCCAGAGTTTTTAAAAAAGAGATAAATAATTATTCGAGAAGTTTTTGAAAGAATGCTGTAGCTATAAGTAGTTGCAGCATTCTTCTTGAATAATAATTCTTCTTGGATAATCCGTATTATTCCAGAACTAGAATAACACAGATCTAAGACGTGGGATTGACGGACTGACAGCGATCATCCGTTTCCAGTTCGATCTGGATCCATTTGACCGGAATACACTGTTTCTTTTCTGTGGAAGACGGAGTGACCGAATCAAGGCACTGCTCTGGGAAGGTGATGGATTTCTTTTAATGTACAAGAGACTTAATATCGGTGCGTTTAACTGGCCACGGTCCGCAGATGAAGCTGTTGAGATCTCACAGGAAGAGTATGAGCGACTGATGCAGGGCTTTGAAATGATCGCAAAACGTCCGATCACAGAAATGAAACATCCACCGACAGAACTATAGTTCTTGTGCAATCTGCTGATCTTTCAAAAAGTTTTTATGGATAAAACGCAAAGAAAAAGATCTATACAGAAAGATCATCCACAAAGATCTGATATACTGCATTTTTCTGGTCAAAAAATATCAGATCTGTTTCAATATTGTGGACAGCCGTATGAAAAAGCCAGTAGTTTCTGACTTTTTCATAGAGTTATCCACCGTCAGAATGACGAATGAAGGGAACTTAAGGATTCGCAAAAAACATCTGTATCTGCTATAATCAGAGTAAGAAAAGGAGAACTCTGAATGGCATTTAAATATACAGAAGATCAACTGAATAAGATGGATAAGGCACTCCTGATCGAACTGTTTCTCGGATTACAGGATCAGATGGAAGAACTGACAAAGGAAACCCATGCACTGAACCAGAAGATGCAGCTTCTTATGGAACAGGTGGTTCTGGCAAAACATCATCGTTTTGGAAGATCTACCGAACGTATGGAGGATACGACATAGATCAGCTTTATGGAGATCGATGGAAAGATCGTATTTTTTAATGAAGCCGAAGCCGTCAGTGATCCTGATATGGAAGAACCAGAGGAACTGGAACTAAAAAAAGGATCCAGAAGGAAACAGGGAAAAAAGGACCAGGATCTTTCAGGACTGCCGGTAAGACGGATCGATCATTATCTGAGCGAACAGGAACTTGAAGATGAGTTTGGAGAAAACGGATGGAAACAGCTGCCGGATATGATATCCAGACAGTATTGTTTTGTTCCGGCAAAAGTTGAGATCGAGGAACATCATATCGTACTTTACGAATATCAGAAGACAAGAAATGCATCACATCCTGTAAGATTTCTGAAAGATTATGAAGGGATCTGTGTAACAGACGGATATCAGGTATATCATAGTGCTGAAAAGACACTGGTAGATGCTTTGTTTGCATACGCAAAACAGCATCAGGTTCCGGTCGGGACACAGGGAAAACTTGCCAGAGCAGTGACATATCTGTTAAATCAGGAAAAGTATCTGCGGGTATTTCTAGAAAATGGGGAAGTGCCGATGGATAACAATGCAAGTGAACGTGCGATCCGTGGATTCTGTATCGGGAGAAAGAACTGGCAATTGATCGATACGATCCGTGGAGCTGAGAATTCAGCGATCATCTACAGCATTGCAGAAACAGCCAAAGCAAATGATCTGAAACCATATGAATATTTTGAACATTTGCTGACAGAGATTCCAAAACATATGGAAGATACCGATCGTTCATTTTTAGACGACTTACTTCCATGGTCAGAAAAGTTACCAAAAGAGATCAAAAAGACAAACAAGAGGTCATGAAAAAATAATCTTTTGTTTGTCTAGGTACGTGCTATTGTGCGTTTACTCTTCTTCATCATTCACTTCTAGTTTTAATTTCTCTGGAATGTCATTATTTTGATAACTAACATTTTTCATACTATATAATGGAAAATGTATCTCTTCAAAAAATTGAATCAGAAATTTCCTTCCATATTCCATTTGTAGTTTATACATTTCTTGATCATATCCACCTGCCTTATTTCTATGTCCATTAATATTTACATATAATATTCTTGGCTTATTGGGTTTCTGTTTTTGTGTATTTGAAAGTAATTTTAAAAGATCTTTTGCTGCTGATTTAAAACTATCATTTTCCATAATTGTATGGCAAATTTTTACTACTTTTTCTGGCATAATATATTTTGCTCCTCATTTTATACTATTTATTCGTAGGCGTTATTATTTCTAATCTTTCTGGAATATCATTATTTTGTTGTTTAGGATTTTTTATACTATATAAAGGGAAATGAACTTCTTCAAAATACTGAGCTAAAAATCCCATTCCAAACTGTGCCTGTAATTCAAACATATCATTGTCAAATCCACCCGCCTTATTTCTATGTCCATCTATGTCTACATATAATACTCTCGGCTGATCAGGTGACTGTTTTTGTGCATTAACTAATAACCTAAAAAGATCTTTTGCAGCTACTTCAAAATTTTCTCTTTTCATAACTCTGTGATAAATAGCTATTCTTTGTCTTGTCATTTATATCTTCCTTTCTTATTTTCCTTAATAATTTCCTTAATTCATCATTTGATATCTGTCATAAATACGCGTAATTATTGTAATTCTAAATCTTCTATATATCCATTAATCCCCTTCATCACTCTCACTTTCCCAGTAATCATAAGCATCCTCATATCCATCCTCAGAATCACCACTTCCAAATTCCTCTGCCCATTCTTCCGCAAAATCATCTCCATTTTCATAATAATTTACATCGTATGGATCTGAATCTTTCGAAGTGGCTGGCGTGTAGTAATCGTTATCATCATCTGAATATGTACGACTGCTTTCCTGTGTTGTGTTATCATTATCAAATTGAGATTGTGTTGAATACTCCCTTTCATAACTATCATATGAATCCGAAGAATTTAAATTCATTACAAAATTAACAGCATTTAAAATTAATGCAATACTGAATAAAATAATACATAATTTAAAACCTATATCTTTCATAATAGCCCCTTCTTTCTTTGTATGCTCAATTTCTATATCTACATTCTATAATATTAGGTGTTCTATAAAAACCCCAGCTCTTTTTAACTTTGATCAACGCTAAAAAGAGCCAGATGCATATACCCTATAAGCATCCGGCTCTTTAAATTTTAATATTAAGTCTTTTATTGTTTGACTTCACCAATATCTATTTCTTGTATCTTCCAGTTCCACTAATGCGTCATATAATCGTTCTTGTAATTCAGCTTTAGAAAGACTATTTACATATTTACGAAGTTCTTTATAATGCAACTGTTCTCTTTCCTCTTCCTCTTTCTCCCATTCTTCTACTTGTTGTAAAAAGTCCTCTGCTGCTTTAGGCTCAGCAGTAAATAACAGTGCGATCATATGCTTACAAACAACACGTCTTCCTTTTGCAAATAGACAATTACAGGTAGATTTCTTTGGATGGGCTTTATCTATATGTACAATATAGTTATTTTCATCACTTCCTGCAACTACTCCGTCATAAGTTTCACTTCCTGACTTTTCCCAGGAACGTACCTTTTTATTTTCATAGTATTCCATTCCTCGCCAAACTGATTTTGCACTGGCAACTTCGATTAAACCCATTTTATTTTACCTCCTAAATCTAGAACGACTGAATGTCTATGCCCACTATTTCTTCAAAACTCTATCAAAAATTCTATAATTTCGATCATCTCTTGGAGAACAATATACCGCAAATTCAATATTTTTGAAACTATATAAGTATTCTCGAATTACATTTTTTGCTGCCTGAGCAACAATCTGTGGATCATTTTTAAATGCACCACATCCAAATGCCCCAAGAATTATCGTTTCATTATTTTCTGAAAGTGCTATATCTAAAATTCTTTTTAATCGCTTTTCATGTAATTTTAACAATTCCTCATTTGTCATCTTCTTCACATTATTATATGATGATTTGCCATTATAATTATTTTGCACTCTTAGATTCGGAGCTGCACATGTGATTACATCCACATCATACCAATCAGATGCATTCATGATCTCTGGTTGTGCAGTATCTGTTTTAAATACTTTGACTGCAGGTGTATAAATGATATCATCATTATAAATTGGATTATGTGCTTGTCTGTGTGGAGAATAGAATCCGTCCCACATTGTTTGTGTACTCAGGCAAAAATATAATCCTGAACATCTGCACAGACATTCTTCTTGTGCATTAGATCCTCTTTTTACTCCACCACCTGGATTAGTTGCAGAAGCAAAATTATGTACAGCCGTTTTAGTGTTTTTATATGCTGATGCTGCCTGCAATGTTCTCTTTTTTGATACGATGATGTTTGCAGGTTTTTCATATCGTTTCTGATTATTACTATTTATTTTTTGATTTTGCAGAATTAGTTTTTGGTTATGTATTGAATTTTTGATTGATTGTTTTAAGTTTGAATTCGTTTTACATAACTTTTCTGTGTCTTCAAATATTTTTATGTTTTCTTGTTTTCCCATAATCTATTTCCTCTCTTTAAGATAAGTTCAATATTATATAGATCAATGCATATTTTTTGAAAACCGATTCAGCATATAAACACGATCTATAAATTCTTTCATATTATCAATGTATTGATATGGCGCATATTCCGAATATATCTCTGGATTATCCAAAATAACTATTTGAACACCTTCTTTACATAATGCCTGCAATGTTCCCGGTAAACATCTTGCTTCGTTTAATGTTTTACATCGATATGCTATACAACCTTGTTGATCAAATATCTTTGCTAAGAAAAGGCTCACTTATCACCACTTCCACGCAATGTGATAAGAAAGCCTTATCAGATGACCCATACAACTGTAAAAGTGAATTCATCCTGTATGATCACTTATCGTTCCAATCAATATTCCGTACCACCAAAATATCTTGGAAAACGTCTGTTATTACAGGTATATGATAATTATCTGTATGTGTATTATAACACAGAACTGATCGTGATACATCCGATCAGTGCAAAAAACTCAATGATACACACGATCATTATATTGCTATCAGTAAACAGACGTTCAAAGAGCAGACAATGGATATTGAAAAGATCGCAAAAGAAAACCTGACACAGATAGGAGCAATGTTTAAAAATGAATAGCACATATGTACAATTAAAGAAAAACCTTGAGTATCTGAAATTGAATCAGATGGATCTTCATCTTGATGAAGTGATCGATCTGATCACTTCGTCACCATTATCATTTACGGAAGGTCTCTGTAAACTAACGAATTATGAGATTGATTTTAAAGAAGCAAACATGATCCGTTCCATGGTAAAAGTCGGAGCTTTTCCTAATCAAAAAGGGATCCGTGACTTTGATTTTGAATTTCAGCCATCTGTCAATCCGGAAGAGATCAAGGATTTTGCAACTTTAAGATTTCTGGAAAATGCTGAAAACATCGTGTTTTTAGGTCCTAGTGGAGTAGGTAAGACTCATCTTGCCACTGCGATTGGAGTAACTGCAGCAAAAAAACGTTACAGTACATATTTTATTAAATGTCATGATCTGATCATGCAGCTAAAAAAAGCAAAACTGGAGAATCGTCTGGAAGCAAGATTAAAACACTTTTATAAATATAAGATGCTGATCATTGATGAGCTTGGATATCTTCCGATTGAAAAAGATGATGCAAAGCTGTTTTTCCAACTGATTGATAAACGATATGAAAAAAGGAGTACGATCATTACCACAAATATCAACTTTAATTCATGGGATGATGTATTTTTTGATCCAGTAATCGCAAATGCGATTCTTGACCGAGTGTTACATCATGCACATGTGGTAAATATCACAGGAAAATCTTATCGCTTAAAAAAATATACCGATCAAGAGGAAGAATAGCAAAAATGTACATTCTTAAATG
>NZ_JAGTTT010000045.1:0-9940 GCF_018223505.1 Anaerostipes sp. Marseille-Q3525 | reverse complement strand
TATATAATGTAGTAAATAGGAGGTAATGAAAAATGCTAAAATACAAAATTGATGTATATGATGCACTGCAAAGAAAAGGATTTACTACATATAAGGCTAAAACTACTAATTTACTTAGTCAGAACACGTTAAATAAGATAAAGAACGAGGATACAGCAATAACACTAAAGGCTTTAAATGCTGTATGTAATATCTTAGAAATGCAACCGGGGCAACTATTAGAATATGTAAGAGATGAAGAGGACGAAAAAAAATTAAAAGAATTGTAAATATCACTTTACAAAGGTATAAAGATGTGATAAGATAAAGACAGTTAAAGGAGATAAGCAAAAAGAAACTTGAAATCATTATGGAAGACAGACACACAAAGAAAGAAGCTGTTGACTATTTATGCAACGGATCAGTCGTGTACGAGAAAGAAGAATTTGAAAAATTCTTTGACCAGTACATGGAAGAGTGGAATGTTGAGGAAGAAGATAAGGAAGAGTACAAAAAGATGATCGAAAGCAACAAACCGGCTTTTGACTGGGGAGTTGTGGAATATGAGGGTGTAACATACTTTATTGATTACGTAGCGTAGGAGAAAGCAGCCATGAAAAAATTCGGGACCACTTGGGGACCAGATCAAGAGAAATAAGAATAAAAAGAGTGTAAACAAATGCACTTCCCACTATGGTATAATTATATTAGATAAAACCATAGTCGGGAGGTGTCTTTTTTTGATTGTAAACAAACTGAAGAATTGTTGTAACGATTGCGTACACTGCGAGATCGTAACAGAAACAAAGAGAAGAGCAATCCCAGAGAACAAAACAGAAGTAGTACTGGTAAACATAAAGTGTAGTCATATGTGTGTATGTAGTAACTATAAGAAAGAGGTGCAGGATGGAAGATAGAAGTATCTGCTGTGCTGAATGTATGTACTTGTTAGGAAATGATACAAAAGGCTACTATATGTGTGATGTAGGTAAATATGACAGAATATACAACGCATATCTATGCACCTGCGACAAGTATAGAAGCAGGTATCCAGACACAAAAGAATATAAGAGATAAATAACAGATCGTTAGAGGTGGTAAATTTCGTTGCAACCACGCACCCTATGGGTTAAAAGAGATGCAAGAAGTGCGACGCTTGCCTAACGGTCTGTTTAAATATATATAAGAGTTGTAGATTACGAAAGGAAGTGAGGTAATGGGTGCAGGTGGAAGACCCCCTAAGTATAAAAGTGTTAAAACTATGCAGAAAAAGATAGATGAATACTTTAAAAGCTGTGAGGGAGAGATACTTAAAGAAGATGGAAAGATAGTAAGGAATAAAAGTGGATATCCTATTATGATAGGCAGAAAGCCTCCAACGATCACAGGCTTAGCTTTACATCTAGGTTTCACTTCCAGAGCGGATTTATTGTATTATCAAAACGAAAAGAAAGAGTTTCTTGACACAATCACACGGGCGAAGAGCAGAGTTGAAGAGTACGCAGAGGGCAGATTGTACGACAAAGAGGGAAGCTCTGGGGCACAGTTTAATCTTAGAAATAACTTCAAGCACTGGGATGCAGACAAGAAGCAGGAAGAACAGAAAACAGAGGGAATCACGATTGTGAATAATATCCCTAGAGAGTAAGGAGTGACACATGGTTAATTTAACGGATGTGATCGCTCCGTCTTTCTATCAAGTGCACTGGGACATACAAGACGGCAAGCATACTTACTACGATCTGTATGGCGGTCGTGGATCAACAAAATCTTCTTTTGTGTCTGTAGAGATCATATTGGGTATCATGCAGGATGCAACGAACGGAGAATACAGCAATGCGGCAGTGTTTCGAAAGGTTGGTAATACTCTAAGAGACAGCGTGTACGAACAGATAGAATGGGCAATAGATGCCTTAGGAGTAAGTGACCTGTGGGAATCTTCTAAAAGTCCGCTACAGCATATATACAAGCCGACTGGACAGAAGATAATCTATAGAGGACTGGACAAGGCAAAGAAAACTAAGTCTATTAAGGTTGCAAAGGGATATATAAAATACCTCTGGTTCGAGGAATTGGATGAATTTGCAGGTATCGAAGAGATCAGAACGGTACAACAATCTGTATTGCGTGGTGGTTCTAAGTTCGTAGTGTTTAAGACATTCAACCCGCCAATCTCTGTAAACAACTGGGCAAATAAGTATGTAGCAGAAGCAAGAAAAGATAGCTTTAGGCACAAAAGTGACTATACAACTGTGCCAGCGGAATGGTTGGGTAATCAGTTCTTGGTAGATGCAGAGTATCTTAAAGAGACAAATGAAAGAGCTTACAAACACGAATATCTTGGTGTTCCAGTCGGATTGGGTACAAACATCTTTGAATTATTAGAAATCCGCACGATCACAGACGAAGAGATCGCAAGACAGGAAAGAATATACCAGGGGCAGGACTGGGGATACTATCCAGACCCGAAAGCTTTTGTCAGATGTGCATATATGCCTGCATCACAAAAAATCTTGTGCATAGATGAGTTGGGCGGTCAGAAGATACGCAACACGGCAATGTCACAGCTGATTATTAACAAGGGATACAACGATTATGCTATATCCTGCGGTGCTGACGAGATAGAAAGCATCTTGGACTTTAGAGATGCAGGACTTGTAGCAAACAAAACGAACGTATATCCGGGTAGTCGTAAGTATAGTTATGAGTGGCTACAGTGCAGGACCTTAGTCATAGACCCTGCGAGAACCCCACGGCTGTATGAAGAGGTAATAAGCTACGAGCATGAGGTGGACGAAAACGGAGATATTAAAGCAGAATATCCAGACGGCAACGACCATTTTATTGACGCATTAAGGTATGCGACAAGTCCAATGAGCATGAGACGTGGCGAGAGTGCATAAAGGAGATAAAAACAATGATGATAAATCTAAAAGATGTAAATTGTATAAAAATCGGGAGTGCATTATTAAGTGTACATGATATTGAAGAAATAGCATGGCACCATGGAATTGTAGAGATAAACGTAAATAGTGATCTAATGCAGGCAGACATAAAAACAGGTGTAAAAAATGTTGAGCTTGTAGCGGTGGAATAAATGGGTATATTTAGCAGAATGAAAGAGATATTGAGTAACCTTTTTAGACAAAAGGCAAGAGATGAATTTAAGATAGACACTGTGACCAGTCTAGAGATGCAGAGAGTTATAGAAAAGTGTGCATACATCTATAAGGGTAGTCCGTACTGGTTAGACAAGGACGAACATATAAAGACTATCAACTTTGCAAAAGCGGTATGCTCGGAGACAGCACGCCTTGCTACACTTGCAATAGGCATAGAGATAACAGGTAGTGCAAGAGCCAACTGGTTGCAGGAGCAGATAGGCAAGGAACTAGAGCAGGTACGACACCATGTAGAATATGGTTGCGCATACGGTACAGTTGTATTAAAACCTAACGGTGCAAGTGTGGACTTGATCACGCCAGAGAACTTTATTGTGACAGACGAAAGCAACGGAGAGATTCAAGGCATTGTGTTTGTGCATCGTGAAATCTCTAGTGACGGTAGGACGTATTATACAAAGCTAGAGTATCATAGATACATCGAGGACGTGTACCAGATAACTAATCGTTGTTATGCATCCAAGGATGCAAATGATACAGGAAAGCCGATTGACATAGACGAGACACCGTGGCGTGGAGAACTAGAGGATGTGGGACTTGCAAACCTAAACGGACAACGCCTATATGCAGTTCTGAGGACACCGCAGGCGAACAATGTAGACTTGCATTGTAGTTTAGGACTTCCAATCTTTTATGAAGCAATCGAAGAGTTGAAAGACTTAGATACTGCATACAGTAGGAACGCAACAGAGATATTCGACAGCCGGAGAATGTTGTTGCTAGACTCCGACAAGTTGTTAGAGACTGGTACAAGGGTAAACAATACGCAAGATGGATTCGAAAGAAGTAAGAGGCGGTTAAGATTGCCAGAGTACGTCAAGAACGTAAACAGCTCAGACATTAAAGGATTCTATCAAGAGGTAAACCCAAGTCTCAACACGGATACACGATTGACAGGAATCAATGCCTTGTTAAGCCAGATCGGCTATAAATGCGGATTCTCTAACGGATACTTTGTGTTTAACGAAACAACAGGCATCCAGACAGCAACAGGAGTTGAAGCAGAGCAACAGAGAACGATACAATTTGTTAAGGACGTAAGAGACAAATTACAAGCCTGCATGGATGATTTAATAGCTGCACTTAATATATTTGCTGATCTGTACCAATTAGCACCAAGAGGACCGTATGAAACCGTGTATGACTTTGGAGACATTACATACAACGAAGATGAAGATAGAGCGAGATGGTACAGCTATGTTACTTCCAACAAGATTCCATTCTGGTACTATCTAGTTAAATTTGAGGGATTCAGTGAAGAAGAAGCAAAAGCACTTGAAGAAGAAGCACAACCGAAAGAGCCAGACTTATTCGGTGCAAGCGGAGAGGAGTGAAAGTATGGGAAAGTACAGGATTGAAAAATACCTTGAATACCTTAATGGCGAAGATGTAAAACTGCCCGAACCATATACAAAACAAGAAAAGCTGTTGTACAACATCTGCAAAAAGGGAGTTACAGGCAGTACAGAAACAGACAAAACATTAACGCAAGAGGGCAAGCCTGCGGATGCGGCTATAGTTGGGAAGATGCTAGATGCGGCACTAATGGTAAAAGACCCAGAAGAATAGGCAGGTGGGATTATGTTAACACCTACCTATCTCTGGTATGTGCCAGAAAAGGCAGAGAAGCAAGCAGAACAACTACATAACAAGATAGTATCTGTCATTATAGAGCGAATGATGATAAGGCTAGGACGTGGGGAAGATTACCTTTTTACTCCTATTGACAAGTGGCAGATGGATGTATTGCAGGATGCAGGGTATATCTTGCAAGCGGTACAGAAAGAGATTGCACAAACAACAAAGATAGGAATTGATACAATTGCACGGACCATGAGAGAAGCAGGTATAAAAGCATTAGAGTGGGATGATGCAGTATATAAAAAGGCAGGTCTTGAACCAACACCCCTTAATGAGAGTCCTTATATGCAACGATTGATCCAGAGGAATTATGAAAAGACCAAGGGAGAAATGTATAACTTTACTGGAACGATGCCGAACGCCTGTCATGATAATTACATTAAGGCAGTGGATAAAGCATATACACAGACTGCAAGCGGTACGACAGGGTACACACAAGCGGTTAAAGAAGCTGTAAACGACATAATAAACAGCGGTGCAGACGTAACCTACCCTAGCGGACACAGAGACAGCATAGAAACAGCAACTACAAGAGCGGTTCGCACTGGTGTAAGTCAGATGGCAGGAGAGATCACGGATGCACGTATGGACGAGATGAACTGGGATATAATTCTCACGTCTGCACATTTAGGAGCAAGAATTGGAGACGGTGGAGACAACTTAACCAATCATTACTGGTGGCAAGGCAAGTTTTACAGCAAAAGCGGTAATGACCAAAGATTTCCGCCTTTTTCGGTCTGCGGTATGGGAAACGTGCAGGGAATCCATGGGGCAAACTGCCGTCACTCCCACGGTCCGGGGGATGGAATAAACAATCCGTTTGAGGACTACGACAGCGAAGAGAATCGCAAAGAATATGAAAAACGGAAACGACAGAGAGAGCTTGAAAGACGTATCAGAAAGACGAAACGACAGTTAATTGGCATGAAAACGGCTGTGGATAATGCAAAGGACGAAGCCTTAAAGCACGATCTTGACATAGAGTATCAGAAAAAGGCGGCACTATTGCAGAAGCAGAACAAAGCCTACAATGATTACTGCGAAGAGAACAATCTTAAGAAGCAGAGCGAACGACTAAACACGGCAGACTGGAACAGGAGTCAAGCATCTTCAGCACGAGGTGCAGCGACACGATACAACAATGCACGAGGTAAATAATGGATACTATAAACAAAATTATGGTAGCCTGTGGGTGGATTATAACAATTGGTAGTGCGATAGGAGTCTTATATACTGCCTATAAGCATTACAAGAAGCCTACGGACGATATGAAACATCGAATAGATCATATAGAGACAGATATTAAAGAAATTAAACAAAAGCTAAATAGTGACTACAGTGCTATTAATAATCAACGTGATGATATGAACCTAGTCATGAAAAGCATGTTTAATTTGATTGAGAACAAGATCACAGGAAACAACATCGAGGGTCTAAAAAAAACCAGAGACGATCTGATAAATGCGTTGACAACACACGACAAACAGTGAGGTGTTTGCTTTTGAAAGTATATGATTTTACCGTACCCGAACTAAATATGTTCCGTACGTATTGCAACTTCACAGATGTTGAAAGAACATTGTTCGAGTATCGGGCAAAGAATATACCACTAGAGAAATGTGCAGAGCTTATGAACGTAAGTCTGTCTACAGCAAAGAGAATCAGCAGGAGAGTTAATAACAAGATTATTAGAGTATGTTAAGGAGAAACATAATGGCTAAATATGTAAAGAAACCAGTTGTGATTGAAGCAGTTACATATGAAGAACTTATAAAAAATGAACATGGTAAACCAATAGAACTTGAATACAATGGATATATTATCAAAAGATATGATGATGATCGCTATATCATTCCAACATTAGAGGGAGATATGTTACTTGGAAAAGATGATATGCTTATCACTGGTGTGGATGGGGAAATCTACCCATGTAAGAAAGAAATCTTTGAAAAAACTTACGAAAAGGCGTAAAAAAAAGAGGGTATTGAAAAGGCAAAAATCCATGATACAATATAAATGTAACAAGTAATAAGTTGTTGAATAAATCATTATAATATTTCTTTTTAGAGTTTTAAATTAGCGTGGTTTGTTTCGGAGATACTTTTTTCATAATACTTTAATCCTTTTCTTTATTGATTATTTACTTGTAATGTATAATAGTACGGTTGGATTCTTAACTGAGTCCGTGGAAGTATAACTCAGTTGGTCAGAGTAGTCGGCTCATAACCGACCTGTCACAGGTTCGAGTCCTGTTGCTTCCATTCGCTCACAATATCGTGAGCGTGAGAAATACATTTTTGAATTTTCTCAATTTCTTGGTTTAAATTTCATTTTTCAACACGACACCTTTTTTTCATCAATTGGTGTTCCTCAATCTTATCCTTATTGTTCAAGCACCATGGCCCCTATCATGGTGCTAATTTTTTAATTTAATATGATACTTTTGTGAGACTTTAACGACCTGTTAGAGTCTCTTTTTTAATGCGATAATTTACACATAAAAGGGAGGTGGAAGAGTGAACGGATATAACTATAATCCTTATGCACCAATGTATCAGCAGGATACAATGCAGTTGCAGGATAGGCTAAATCAGTTACAGCAAATGCAACAGCAGTACAATAAACCAATGCCAGAGCCACAAGTTCCAACACAGAATGTTAATTGGATACAAGTTGCAGGTATAGAGGGAGCAAAGAACCAGATTGTACAGCCAGGAGCTACAGCATGGATGATGGATAACAATGCACCTTTCTTTTATGTAAAGAGTGTAGACGGAATGGGCAGTGCAACTTTTAAGGTGTTTAGATTTGAAGAAATACCGCCAGAAGCCACGCAGACAGCCCAAAAACAAAATGTAAACTATGATAATAGATATGTTACACGAACAGAGTTTGAAGAACTTCTAGCAAAGCTAGGAGAACAACCAGAGAAAGGAGAGTTAAGCAATGAGTAATCCTTTAATGAACATGATAGGCGGTATGATGGGAAACAACAATCCTATGCAAATGGTACAGCAGGTAATGGGCATGGTAAGAGGGTCTAACAATCCGCAGTCTATGGTTGAAAGCATGGCACAGACTAATCCTGCGATCAAGCAGGCAATGGAAATGTGCAAGGGGAAAAACCCACAGGAAGTATTTAATAACTTGTGCCAACAGCAGGGCATGAATCCACAGGATATTGTGGATAAAGTAAATAAATAGATATTAAGCGGTGCACAGCTTGGTAAATAAATTATGGAGGACAACAACAATGAATGAAGCAATGGGACTCACTGCGGCAGACGTAGCGGCAGTGACAAGAAATGACGGATATGACAACGGCTTCGGCAACGGTGGTTACTGGATTTGGATTATCTTAATTGCTTTCCTTTTCTGTGGTAACGGATGGGGAAGAAATAACGATACCGCAACGACCGCAGGCGAAAATGCTTTCTTATCCGATGAGTTTGTTAAGAGAGATATTTTCAATACAAACCAGAACGTATCTAATACAGCTTGTCAGACACAGAGAGACGTATTAGAAAGCAGATACACAACACAGTTAGGATTACAGCAGATGCAGGCACAACAGCAGGCTTGTTGCTGTGAAACACAGAAAGAAGTGTTACAGAATCGCTATGATGCGGCTTTAATGGCCCAGAATATGCAGGCACAGATGGCACAGTGTTGCTGTGATATTAAGGAAACAATCCTCGCAGACGGACAGGCTACACGCCAGTTGATGCAGGACAACACAATCCAGAATCTTAGAGATAAACTTGCGGACAGAGATAGAGACTTACAGTTATCTAACTTCCAGATTTCGCAGGTATCACAGACTAAGAACATTGTGGATGCTGTTAGACCATTCCCAACACCTGCATACATTACAGCAAGTCCTTATGTATCCTATAATGGGTATGCATACGGTGGTTGCAACTGCGGAAGTGTAAATGTGTAAATAAATCAAGCTTGTTGGAAGAATCCATATCTACTAAGTAGACTAGCAATATATTGACGATAGGGTGTCGGGTTCGGCATCCTATTTTTGTTTAGGAGGGAAAACTATGTTAAATGCGGTAAATGTAGCACAGCAGGACGTAAACAGTGGGGCAAACGTACTATTTGCAAACACAAGATATAGTAGTAGGCGTTGTACCTGCAATTATGGGTGGTTGAATCATGTAGAGGGGTCTGGTCTGTTTACGTTAACGAATAGATCGAACTGCCCTATGACTGTAGAGGTAGAATTTAACGGAAATGTATCCGCTAATGCAACAGGAGCAACGGCACTTGCTGTAGAGCTTAACGGAGAAGCTATTGGTGGAACAGAAATGGACTATACAGTAGCTACAGCGAACACATTTCAGAACGTGGGAGCAACAACGGTTGTAACTGTACCATCTTGCGGTAGCTTAATCGTAAGCATCGGAAATGTAGGAACAACAGCGGCAATAGTAAAAGATGCGAATATTATTATAAAGCGTATCTCTTAAGGAGGTGCGATCATGATTGAATTTACAAACAATCTTGAAGTAACAAAAACAGAAGATATCTTTGACGAGATCAACAAAAGATATGTAGCGGCTATGATGATACACGGTCAAATGGCAGACTATTTTAACTTCTTAGGTTTGAAAGGCTACAAAAGATTACATGAATACCAGTTTCTTACAGAAAGCTTGGAGAGACGTGAAATATGCAGGTATTTTGTAGATCATCACGGCAAGCTTTTAAAAGATTCTTTTAGCGGTACTATAAAAGTGATTCCCGACTCTTGGTATACAGCCAGTAGACTAAGTATCGGAAAATCCACAAAGCAGAAAGCCGTAGAGGATGGCTTTATAGAGTATCACAACTGGGAGAAAGAGACAAAAGAAGCCTATGAGAAGTACGCACAGCAACTTAGAACGAACGGAAACGTATCGGATGCACTATTTGTAGAATGTCTGGTAAAAGACGTATCTAAAGAGCTAGAAACAGTTGAAAAGATGGTTACTGATCTAATCTCTGTAGGATACGACATGGTGTATAAATGCTAATATAAGAATGTACAGAAATGATCATTTAAAAATGTACAAAATCACATTATAATAAATTCTCTACGGAGGAATTTATTATGATATATACACCAAAGATTACTAGTGACATTCAGA
>NZ_JAGTTT010000044.1:0-10781 GCF_018223505.1 Anaerostipes sp. Marseille-Q3525 | reverse complement strand
GAGTATAATGGATTCAGATACAATTTTATATAGCTGATATGTTTGTTCATTTTCATTACATATTAGTTTTTACAGATTCGGAGGTGCTTAGTATGCTTCATGAAATTAGTTTTCATTCCTTTAATGATCGTGATGAAGTGCAGGGATGGGTTTATGTACCTGCCTGCAAACCAAAAGGAATTGTACAGGTAATCCATGGATTCGGAGAACATTCTCGCCGTTATTTCCATATGATCGTGAAATTTATGGATGCTGGGTATATCGTTGCGGCAGATGACCATGTTGGCCATGGGAAAACTGCCATGTATAACAACACCTGGGGTGACTGGGGTGATGCTGGTTTCCATACGATGATGGAAGATGAGCATAAGTTGAAAGAGATCGTCAATGAAATGTATCCTGATCTTCCTTATTTTCTATTCGGACATAGCATGGGATCCTTTATTACTCGAGATTTTGCTGCGAAATATGGGGAAGAGCTTGCAGGAATTACAATCTGTGGTACAACCGGACATTTCCGCGGTGCTACAGAAGCTGAAACTGCTCTGTTGGCTGCTGTTGCTGAAGGAAAAGGAAAAGAGTCTGATCCTTCCTTTACAACTGATCTGATGGGGTGGATGTGCGAGCGTTGTGGTAATGTTTCCATTGGAAATGAATGGATCTGTTCTGATCCTTATGTTCAGAAAGATCATGCTGAAGATCCATTTGATGCATTTACAAAACCAACAACCAACCAGTCTCTACTTTATTTTGTCCAAATGATGAAAGCGATCACTGGTACGGAATGGGCAAGTAAGGTTCCTTCTGATCTTCCAATTTATAATATTGGCGGAGATCAGGATCCTGTTGGTGAATATGGAAAGGGTATCTATGAAGTTTCTAACTGGCTTGTTGATACCGAACATAACGTAAAAACTCGTGTTTATTCTGGATATCGTCATGAGATTCATAATTATGATGATCTGAAGGATGAGGTAGAGGCTGGAATTGTTTCCTTTATGGATTCAGTTTTGAATGAATAATTTTCTCATTATAATTTCGTAAAAGATAAAGGAATTTTTTATATCTTTAAATCATAACAAAAGTACCACAGAAATTTTATACTCCTGTGGTACTTTTTTGTAATTATTTTAATTTATCCAATAATGATGTTCCAATCGTTCCTTCTGGCATCTTGATTCCAAAGTTATCAGTAACTGTTGCTCCGATCACTGCAAAGGTATCTTGATCTTCTAATTTTCCGCTGCTTTTTAAAGATTTTGAGTATGCAATAAATGGTGTATATTCTCTTGTATGATCTGTTCCTGTATAAGTTGGATCATTTCCATGATCTGCAGTGATGATCAGTAAATCATCTTCTTTTAAAACTTCTAAAAGATTTCCTAAACCAACATCAAATTTTTCAATCTCTTTTGCATACCCAACCGGGTTTCTTCGATGTCCCCAAAGAGTGTCAAAGTCTACCAGATTTGTAAAGCATAATCCGTGGAAATCTTCTTTACATACATCTACGGTCTGCTCCATTCCATGGACAGAACTCTCAGAATGATATGCTTTTGTGATTCCTTCTCCGCAGAATATATCATTGATCTTTCCAACAGAAATCACATCAAATTCCTCATCTTTTAATGCATTCAACGCAGTTCTTGAAAATGGTTTTAAAGCATAATCTCTTCGGTTGCTGGTTCTTACAAATTCACCTTTCTTCTTTCCAACATATGGTCTTGCTATGATTCTTCCGACTTTCCATTCATTTTTCATTGTAAGTTCTCTCGCAATCTCACAGCATCGATAGAGATTGGCAAGATCAAAGGTTTCTTCATTTCCACAGATCTGCATCACGGAATCTGCAGATGTATACACAATCATGGAACCATTTTTGATCTCTTCTTCACCTAATTCATCCAGAATCTGCGTCCCACTGGCACATTTATTTCCTATGACTTTCTTTCCGCATTTTTCTTCTAATTCACGAATCAATTCTGGTGGAAATCCTGTATCTGTAAAGGTAAGAAATGGTTTCTCAATCTTTAGGCCCATCATCTCCCAATGGCCAGTCATGGTGTCTTTTCCGTTACTGCTTTCTTTTAATCTAGCATAATAGGCCATTGGATTTTTCGCTTCTTCCATTTCTTTGACTGGATGAAGATTCAGCATTCCTAGTTTCTTTAAGTTTGGAATGTTTAAGGTTCCTACTGTATCACAAATATGACCAAAAGTATCTACATCATAATCTCCAAATCTAGCTGCATCCGGCATCTCTCCGATTCCTAAGGAGTCTAAAACGATAACAAAAATTCTTTTATATCTTTCCATATTACATTCCTCCTTTTTCTTTTATTATAGACTGATTTACTAATTTCTTCTAGTATTTTAAAAAGAAAAAATCCCTCGGATATTCAATACCCGAGGGACCCATCATTTAATTAATCAAAATTATTTATAGTTTACGATTTTACCAAAGTCTGGTTTTAATGATGCTCCACCAACTAATCCACCGTCAATATCTGGCTGTGCAAATAATTCTGGTGCACTAGCTGCAGATACAGATCCACCATACTGAATGCGGATTGCTTCTGCTGTAGCTTCATCATATACTTCTGCGATACATGCACGGATTGCTGCGCAAACTTCCTGAGCCTGTTCTGTTGTTGCAACTTTACCAGTTCCAATAGCCCAGATTGGCTCATAAGCGATAACTGCAGTCTTAGCCTGGTCAGCACTTACTCCCTGGAATGCAATCTTGATCTGCTGGCGAACGAAGTCAATTGTAACTCCCTGTTCTCTCTGAGCAAGAGTTTCACCACAGCAAACGATTGGTGTAATTCCATGTTCAAAAGCTTTTAATACTTTTTTGTTAACAGTTTCATCTGTTTCAGCAAAGTATTCTCTTCTTTCAGAATGTCCAAGAATAACATATTTTACTCCAAGATCTGTTAACATATTAGGAGCGATTTCTCCTGTGTAAGCTCCACTTTCTTCAAAGTACATATTCTCAGCACCGATTGCAATATTGCTTCCTTTAGCAGCTTCGATTGCTGCTGGAATGTCGATTGCTGGTACACAGAATACTACATCAGAAGTTTCACTTGCTACTAATGGTTTTAATTCTTCGATTAATGCTTTTGCCTCGCTAGGAGTTTTGTTCATTTTCCAGTTTCCTGCTACGATTGTTTTACGCATAAGACTTATATCCTTCTTTCTTGATATATTGTTTAAAAATTATTTAAAAAATTTAATATCTACAACGATTATTTATCGTCGGCTGCTACTACACCTGGAAGGTCTTTTCCTTCTAAGAATTCAAGAGAAGCTCCACCACCTGTAGAGATGTGTGTCATCTTGTCTGCGAATCCTAACTGGTTAACAGCTGCTGCAGAGTCTCCTCCACCGATAATTGTTGTTGCATCTGTATCAGCTAAAGCCTGAGCAACGGCAATTGTTCCTTTTGCAAGGATAGGATTTTCAAATACTCCCATTGGTCCGTTCCATACAACTGTTTTAGCAGATTTTACTGCTTCTGCGAATTTTTCGCATGTAGCTGTACCGATATCAAGACCTTCTTTATCTGCTGGAATTGCATCAAATGGTACTACAGATACTTCGATCTCAGCATCGATTGGATTAGGAAATCCATCTGCCACTGTTGTATCGATTGGAAGATATAAATTCTTTCCTAATTTCTCTGCTTTTGCCATCATTTCTTTACAGTAGTCGATCTTTTCATCGTCTACTAATGAATTACCAACTTCATAACCCTGTGCTTTTAAGAATGTATAAGCCATTCCTCCACCGATGATCAGTGTATCACATTTTTCAAGTAAATTATCAATTACTTTTAATTTGTCAGCAACTTTCGCTCCACCTAAGATGGCTACCATAGGTCTTTCTGGATTATTAACCGCATTTCCTAAGAAATCGATCTCTTTCTGCATTAAATATCCTACAACGGCTGTATCAACATATTCTGTTACACCAACGTTTGAGCAATGTGCTCTATGAGCTGTACCAAACGCATCGTTTACAAATACATCACAAAGATCTGCAAGTTCTTTACTGAATGCTTCACCATTTTTAGTTTCTTCTGCTCTGTAACGAGTATTCTGAAGAAGTACTACTTCTCCATCTTTCATAGCAGCTACTGCTGCTTTTGCATTATCTCCGACAACATTGTCATCTGCTGCAAATTTAACTTCCTGTCCTAACAGTTCGCTTAAACGTACTGCTACTGGTGCTAAAGATAATTCCGGTTTTGGTTCTCCTTTAGGTTTACCTAAATGAGAGCAAAGGATTACTTTTCCACCATCAGCAATCAGTTTCTTGATTGTTGGAAGTGCTGCAACCAGACGATTTTCATCTGTAATCTGTCCGTCTTTTAAAGGTACGTTAAAGTCACAACGTACTAGGACTCTCTTTCCAGCTACATTAATGTCATCTACAGATTTTTTGTTTAACATGTTTCGTTTTTCCTCCTAAGATTGTATGCCATAAGGCATCTCTTATTTAATTAGGGCTTTTAGTTTTAATTTAAAAATAGGGCCCGGTCCCCAAAGACCGGACCCTTGTTTGAGTCTTATCACACTGTATAATTAATTACAGGCCTATCCTCATTCAAATATCAAATTAAGCTAATTCAGCAAAGTATTTGATTGTTCTTACCATCTGGCTTGTGTAAGAGTTTTCATTGTCATACCAAGATACAACCTGAACCTCTGTTGTTCCATTCTCTAATGGAAGAACCATTGTCTGTGTAGCATCGAATAAAGAACCATATCTCATTCCTACGATATCGCTAGATACGATTTCGTCTGTGTTATATCCGAAAGATTCTGTCTGAGCTGCTTTCATAGCTGCGTTTACTTCATCAACTGTTACATTTCCTTCAACAACTGCTGTTAAGATTGTTGTAGATCCTGTAGGAGTTGGAACACGCTGAGCAGATCCGATTAATTTTCCGTTTAATTCTGGAATAACAAGTCCGATTGCTTTAGCAGCACCTGTAGAGTTAGGTACGATGTTAACTGCTGCTGCACGAGATCTTCTTAAGTCACCTTTTCTCTGAGGTCCGTCAAGAGTCATCTGATCTCCTGTGTAAGCATGGATTGTGCACATGATTCCAGATTTGATTGCTGCAAGATCATTAAGAGCTTTAGCCATAGGTGCTAAGCAGTTTGTTGTACAAGATGCAGCAGAAATAACTGTATCCTCTGCTTTTAATTCTTCATGGTTTACATTGTAAACGATTGTTGGAAGATCGTTTCCTGCTGGTGCAGAGATAACAACCTTTCTTGCTCCTGCTTCGATATGAGCAGATGCTTTTTCTTTAGATGTGTAGAATCCTGTACATTCAAGTACTACGTCTACTCCAAGTTCTCCCCATGGAAGGTTCTTAGCATCAGCTTCAGCGTAGATTGTGATTTCTTTTCCATCAACTGTGATAGAGTTTTCTCCAGCTTCTACTTTATCAGCTAATGCATATGTTCCCTGTGAAGAATCATATTTTAATAAGTGTGCAAGCATCTTTGGAGATGTTAAATCGTTGATTGCTACAACTTCATATCCTTCTGCTCCGAACATCTGTCTGAATGCAAGACGTCCAATACGTCCAAATCCATTAATTGCTACTTTAACTGCCATCTCAAATTCCTCCTAAGTCTTGATTAATTAATTTGATGGATTTGTCAATCTGTTAATCTATTGACAAACTTCTTTCTTATTTTAAACAATACCGACAAAAAATTCAAGGGAAATTTAGTATTTTTATCATGTATACAATAAAACGTCCTTGTACAATTTTACCAAATTTTGATATTGTTTCTTTAGCACAATGAATAAATACCAATTTTCCTGAAATTTCATTATTCTTCTTCGTCATTCTGACTTAAAATATATCTGGCGATCGTAAATGCATATCCCGCAATTCTTTCCATACTGGAAATGATATCAAGGAAATATACTCCTACATCTGGTGAACATTCTCCATCTTTCATACGTTGGATATGTCTTTTCCTGATCGTTTTTCTTGTATAATACACATCTGCCGCATAAGAAAGAGTTTCTTTTGCCTCTTTTGTATCATCAAATTCAATCGCACGGATTGCTGATTCAAATGCTGATTTTACAAGATTATTCATATTTCTAAGCTCATATGCTGCATCTTCTGAAATACTTTCTTTCATATCTTTGATATGCTGCAGATATCCAGCCATATTTTCCACATGATCTCCGGAACGTTCAATGTCCGTGATCGAATCAAATAGATTATTAACAACTTTCATTTCTTTTTCCGTGATTGCCAGATGACTGATCTTAACCAAATATTCTGTGATCATTGGCTCTAAATGATTGATCACCTGTTCGTCATTGTGAACTTTATCGATCTTACTCTGCCTTGGTTCTTCCCCTCGCATTGCTTCTTTTGTGACACGATTTAAGTTCTTTAAAACAATTTCACCCATACGCACAACTTCTTTTACAGCATTCTCTACAGCAAATGCTGGTGTTTCAAGAATACGTGGATCTAAGTGACGTAATGCTTTCTCTTCCGGTTCTTCTTCCTCTTCATCCTCCACAACATCTTCATGGATAATAATACCTGATAATTTAACCAATGCATTTGCAAATGGGAATAACAATATCGTTACAGATACATTAAAGATTGAGTGGAAAATAGAAATCTGTGTACTTGATATATGCTGCATTGCAAGATCTGGGAATATTCCAAAGAAGATCGTCATGATCACTCCATAGATTGCTGCTCCTAATACATTGAAGCTTAAATGGATTACCGCTGCTCTTTTTGCTGTTTTATTCGCTCCTGCACTTGATAAGATTGCAGTGATACAAGTACCAATATTCTGTCCTAAAGTAATAAAGATTGCTGATCTCCAGTTTACAATTCCTCTCATTGCTAATGTCTGTAAAATACCAACAGATGCTGAAGAACTCTGAATAATCGCTGTTACAACCGCCCCAACTAAAATTCCAAGAATCGGATTACTTCCTAATACCTGAAATGCTTTATAAAAAATAGGACTATCCTGATAGACTGAGATGGATGAAGACATAGATGATAATCCAATAAATAAGATACCAAATCCAACTGCAATCTCTGCTTTCTGTGTCAACTTCTGTTTGTTAGAAAATGTAATGATGAATGCTCCAATACCTAAAATAAATGGTGCAAAGAAATCTGGCTTCAGTGCTCCTGCCCACTCATTGGCTGATACAAGCCATGCTGTGATCGTTGTACCAACATTTGCACCCATGATAACTCCTGCCGCCTGTGTAAGGTTCATGATACCAGCATTTACAAAACCAACAACCATAACTGTAGTTGCAGATGAACTCTGAATGATTGCTGTTACCAATGCTCCTACCAGAACACCCAGAATACGATTATTGGTCAGATATCCTAGCAGGTCTCTCATTTTATTTCCTGCTGTTTTTTGAAGTCCTGATGCCATGATATCCATGCCATACAGAAACATTCCAAGTCCGCCGATAAACGCAAACAGGTTACCGACATGTGTTAGTGTATTCATTTTTTATGATTCCTCCTGTGTTTTTAACAGATCCCCCTTATTGGATCTCCCACATATATAATATTATCGTTTGTACGACATAAATAATTTTAACAAACATACTCCTATATTTAAAGAACTTTTTACATAGATCTTATTTTTTCTTTATGTTTCTATTATAACGTGTATAATAAAAGTATTAATTTTTGTTTATTTTGACTATTTACAAAGGAGTTTTTTATGATTCTTGCAGATTATCATTTACATACCAGTTTTTCTTCCGATTCAGAAAGTCCTATGGAAGATATGATCAAAAAGGCAATTTCTCTTGGTCTTAAAACCATTTGTTTTACAGAACATCATGATATTGATTATCCCGATAACCCTGATGATTTTGACTTTCTTTTGGATCTTCCGTCTTATAAAGAAAATTTATTTACAATGAAAGAACAATTTAAGGATCAGATTGAAATCAATTATGGGGTTGAACTTGGATTAATGCCAACAACTTTAAAGAAATGTTCTGATTTTGTAAAGGATGAACCTTTCGATTTCATTATTGGTTCTACTCATATTGTTGACTTTATGGATCCTTATGATGCAATTTATTTTGAAACTTACCCTGCCGGCAAAGGACTTGCTCATTATTTTGAAGATATTTTAAAAAATGTTTCTTCTTTTGATGATTATTGTGTCTATGGACATATTGATTATGCAGCACGTTATATCAAAGATCCTTCTTTTGAATTTCATTACAGTGATTATTCTGATCTCCTAGATACTATTTTAAAAACTATCATCGATCATGGAAAAGGCATTGAAGTGAATACTGCTGGACTTAAATACGGCATGAATGATCCTAATCCTCATCATGATATTATAAAAAGATATCTCGAACTTGGCGGCGAGATCATCACCATCGGTTCCGACGGACATTGTCCTAAACATATGGCTTATGATTTTCATAAATTGCCTGATTTTCTGTCTTCTCTTGGAGTTCGTTATTATACGATTTTTCGAAATAAAAAGCCCGAATTTATTAAATTATAAGTTTCATAATACCAAAAAGAACGAAATTATAAGATATTCCTATAATTTCGTTCTTTTACTTTGTTTGATCCATTTTAAAGTGCTCTCATCCATTCTGATTTCATATGAATATTTCCCTTAATTGCTTCATCTAATAAATGAATCATTGTTTCTTTATCCTGATTTAATGTTCCTCTTAAATTTACATAATTGGATGCATGATTTGATCTAAAAAGGCATCCTGGACAATCCAGATATTTTATCATTTCTTTTGTTTCGATCAAAATATCATATGGATTTAAAAGTTCAAATTCTCCGCTTCTGATCTTATCTGCCAACGGAAGACCTTCTTCTATCATTAACGTGAGCAATCCTATATAATCTGGCTTCATTTCTGATAAAACGAGTCCTGTATCTTTGGCATGATCCTTCCATAGCTTTCTGCCACCCAAACCTGAGATTGCCGTAACAGATAGTCGGATTCCTGCCTTTTTTACCTTATGTGCAGCCTCGATCATCTCTTGTGCTGTCACACCTTTTTTCATATATGCAAGGACACCATCATTTCCTGATTCTAATCCCATATAAATCATAGATATTCCAAGTCGTTGTAATTTGTCCAATTCTTCTTGGTCCTTCATTAAGATACTTCTTGGTGATCCATATAAGGTTACTTGTCTGCATTCTGGAAATTTTCCTTGAATAAAATGAAGAATTGATTCTAAGTCTTGTGTTTTACAGACCAATGCATCTCCATCTGCAAGAAAGATCTTCTCAACATGTCTGTATTGATTCCTTGCATCTTGCAAATCTTCAAGTACTTCTTTTGCTTTTCTGATCCTAAAGCTTTTTTCTTTAAACATATTACAGAAAATACAGTGATTCTGGCTACAGCCGATTGTTACCTGTACAATCAGACTATATGCCTCACTTGGCGGTCTGTAAATCATTCCTTCATATCTCATATTTTCTCCTGATTTTTTTATTTTACAATTCTTCTTACTGAAAGTACTTTTCGATAATTAGCTTTTGGAGAAATCTTGATTCCTGTTTTCCTAGAACTTGCATGAACAATCTTTCCGTTACCTATATAAATAGCAACATGACCATTATAGCAAATTAAATCTCCTGGCTGCTTTTTTTTATATGAAACTTTACGTCCTGCTCTTCTCTGAGAAGATGAACTTCTTGGAAGATTATATCCAAATGATTTGTACACACTTTTTACAAATCCTGAACAGTCTGCACCAGTATTCAGATTCGTTCCTCCCCATACATATGGGTTCCCAACAAATCGTTGTGCAAATGATGCTACTGTTTTACCTTTATTATATGTACTTCCTTTTAGTTTTGGTGCTCTTGTATTAATATATACATATTTTTTTAGTACATATCCTGTTTTTCCTCCAACTTTGATCTTTCTCCAACTTCCACTCGTGGAAAGAACTGTTACTTTTGTTCCTATTTTTAATTTTTTGATCGTTTTTGCTTTTTTAGATTTTGATTTTCTCATTCTGCACCAATGTTTATATATTTTACCACTATATCCTGATGCTGCAAAAACTGTTGTTGTCGATGATGTTGTTGTCGATATTGTTGGGGTAATCGTTGTTGTTAACATTACGGCTGTCATAGCCGCAATCATTGTTATTTTCTTTACTATTTTTATCATAATTATTGCCTCAATTCTATTTTTATAATTGTTACATTTCTGTTACATTTATTGTAATCTTAGCATATTATTGATTTCTTGTAAAGTGTTTTTGTAATATTTCTGTAATATTTATAACGTTTTTTGAAATATTCAAGAAAGCAGTGCGATCCTGCTTAGCAAGCAAGATGCTCAGATTTATCTTCTTATAAAACAAAAAATAGACTAGACATAAATCTAATCTATCTTTCAATAACAGGGGCAGAGAGACTCGAACTCCCAACTGCGGTTTTGGAGACCGATGTTTTACCATTGAAACTATGCCCCTTTATTAAATTATAAAGGATATACCTTCAAAACAACATACAAGAACTATTCACATCTTTTACACTCAGCCTTCTTTGGTTAAAGCCTCGACCGATTAGTAACAGTCAGCTCCATGCGTTACCGCACTTCCACCTCTGCCCTATCTACCTCGTCGTCTTCAAGGGGTCTTACTACCTTTCGGTATGGGAAATCTTATCTTTAGGGGGGCTTCACGCTTAGATGCCTTCAGCGTTTATCCCTTCCAGACTTGG
>NZ_JAGTTT010000043.1:0-11275 GCF_018223505.1 Anaerostipes sp. Marseille-Q3525 | reverse complement strand
AACCTATATAAAATAATATTAGTATTTTCATTATTTTTAATGTTTGCTCTTATTTTTGATATTCTTTGTTCTACCAAACTTTTAATTAAAAATCTTAACAACTTTGACGATACAACAAAAGAAGATTTTGAAATCACGTCTCAAGAAAGAACTTTGATACAAGAATATAGAAATCTTGAACCAGAAAATAGAAAAGTATTACTAGAAAATATCAAATTATTAAATATAAAACAAACCATAGTTAAAAATCAGAAAAATAACCAATAAAAAATGCCTGGCTACCAACCAGGCGAAATTTAGAAACCTATCAACATCGTAGTGTATGATATGCCTCTGACTCAACACCAGAATTATATCATACATCCTACAATTTTACAAATTAATAAGGGTGTATTTTTTGTACCCTTTTTTAGAAAGGAATGATGATATATGGCACTGATCAAATGTCCAGAATGTGATCTCCAGGTAAGCGATCGCGCAATTGCTTGTCCTCACTGCGGATATCCTGTTAATACTAAAGTGGCCAAACAACAACAATCAAAATCTCGTAGAAAAAAACGTCTCCCTAACGGTTTCGGCCAGATCACTAAAATAAAAAATAATAATCTCCGAAATCCATACAGAGCTATGGTTACTGTAGGAAAAGACTTCTATGGTCGACCAATTTGTAAACCCCTAAAACCAAATGCGTACTTTAAAACTTACAACGATGCTTATGTTGCATTAGTCGAATACAATAAAAATCCTTACGATTTAGATGACGATCTGACAGTTGAACAACTTTATGAAAAATGGACCGATGAATACTTTAAGACTTTAACCTCTCATTCCAGTGAGCGAACAATCAAGTCAGCTTGGAACTACTGCTCTGCTATTTACAACATGCGTGCTAAAGATTTAAGGCCTCGACATATTAAAGGCTGCATGGAAAAAGGTACATACGAAGTTGATGGAAAAGAAAAGCATCCTTCTCCTACCACAAAAACAAAGATCAAGTCCTTGTTTAACTTGATGCTTGATTATGCAAATGAAAATGATATTGTCGAAAAGAATTATGCTCGAACATTCAAGCTATCTGATGATATCATTAAAGAAGTCGAGGAAGAAAAGAAAGATCACATTGACTTCACAGATGAAGAAATGCAGAAATTATGGGATAACTTGTATGATGTGGATTATGTAGATGTATTGCTGATCCAGTGCTACTCTGGTTGGAGACCACAGGAATTAGGATTATTGAGAATAGAAAACGTTGACTTAGAAAACTGGTTTATTACTGGTGGTATGAAAACCGATGCCGGAAAAGATCGTGCAGTTCCGATCCATCCAAAAATTCGTACATTAGTAAAACACCGTTACCAGGAAGCGTTATCTTTAGGGAGTGAATACTTGATCAATTGCACTGATACAAAGACTCACAGAAGTAGCCTAAAGCTTACATACGATAAATACCGACACAGAGTTGATAAGATCATTGAACAACTAGAATTAAATCCAGATCATCGTGCTCATGACGGACGTATCCAGTTTGCAACAATGGCGAAAGCTGCCGATGTAAACGAATATGCTGTAAAACGTATCATGGGACACAAAATAAAAGACATTACAGAAAACACTTACACGAAACGAAAAAGAGAATGGCTTATGGAAGAAATCCTAAAGATAAAATAGAATATTACATAACAAAAAACAGAGTCAAGACTTATCATCTCGGCTCTGTTTTCTTGTTATTCTGATGTAGGAGTCGTGTGTACGAATAATGTATGAATAATGTACGAATCGTCCACTTTTCACCACTTTTTACCGCTTCTAACTCCGTTCAAAAACCACGTATTTAAGCGGTTTCCTAGAATTTACCTGCTTTAGCAGCTTCTTCAATGGATACAGCTACTGCAACTGTAGCTCCTACCATTGGGTTGTTACCCATACCGATTAATCCCATCATTTCTACATGGGCTGGTACTGAAGAAGATCCTGCGAACTGAGCATCACTATGCATACGTCCCATAGTATCTGTCATTCCGTAAGAAGCTGGTCCTGCAGCCATGTTATCTGGATGTAATGTACGTCCTGTACCACCACCAGAAGCTACAGAGAAGTATTTTTTACCCTGTTCGATACATTCTTTTTTGTATGTACCTGCAACTGGATGCTGGAAACGAGTTGGGTTTGTAGAGTTACCTGTGATAGATACGTCTACACCTTCTTTGTGCATGATTGCAACACCTTCTGTTACATCGTTAGCACCGTAGCAGTTAACCTTAGCTCTTAATCCTTCAGAGTAAGATTTTCTGAATACTTCTTTTACTTCACCTGTGTAGTAATCCATTTCAGTTTCAACATATGTAAATCCGTTAATTCTGGAAATGATCTGTGCAGCATCTTTTCCTAATCCGTTTAAGATAACTCTTAAAGGTTTCTGACGAACTTTGTTCGCTTTTTCAGCGATTCCGATAGCTCCTTCAGCAGCTGCGAAAGATTCGTGACCTGCTAAGAATGCGAAACATTCTGTTTCTTCTTCAAGAAGCATCTTTCCTAAGTTACCATGTCCAAGACCTACTTTACGCTGATCAGCTACAGATCCAGGAATACAGAATGCCTGAAGACCTTCACCGATAGCAGCAGCAGCGTCTGCAGCTCTTCTGCAACCTTTTTTGATTGCGATAGCAGCACCTACTGTGTAAGCCCATTTTGCATTTTCGAAACAGATTGGCTGAATTCCTTCAACCTGAGCATAAACATCTAATCCAGCAGCTTTTGTAATTTCAGCAGCTTCTTCGATAGAATTGATTCCATACTCTTTTAAAACAGCAAGAATCTGTTTTTCTCTTCTTTCATATGATTCAAATAAAGCCATTATTCGCTACCTCCTATTCCTTTCTTGGGTCAATAATCTTAACAGCGTCATCAACGCGTCCGTACTGACCTTTGGCCTTGTCAAGTGCTGTCTGAGCATCGTCTCCAGCTTTGATGAAGTCCATCATTCTACCAAAGTTAACAAACTGGTATCCAATGATTTCATCATCAGCGTCAAGAGCGATACCTGTAACGTATCCTTCAGCCATTTCAAGGTAACGAGGACCTTTCTTAAGTGTTCCGTACATTGTACCAACCTGAGATCTTAATCCTTTTCCTAAGTCTTCAAGACCAGCACCGATTGGAAGTCCTTCTTCAGAGAATGCACTCTGAGTTCTTCCGTATACGATCTGTAAGAATAATTCTCTCATTGCTGTATTGATAGCATCACAAACTAAGTCTGTATTTAATGCTTCTAAGATTGTTCTTCCTGGTAAGATTTCAGATGCCATAGCAGCTGAATGTGTCATTCCTGAACATCCGATTGTTTCTACTAATGCTTCCTGGATGATACCTTCTTTAACGTTAAGAGTTAATTTACATCCTCCCTGCTGAGGTGCACACCAACCAATACCATGTGTTAATCCTGAGATGTCTGTTACATCTTTCGCTTTTACCCATTTTGCTTCTTCAGGAATTGGGGCAGCTCCATGGTTTACACCCTGAGCTACTGTACACATTTGTTCTACTTCATGTGAATAAATCATGTTGAAACTCCTTTCAGTATTAAAAATAACACTATTATTTTAGCACATCGTTAAAAATAAAACAACAAATTATCTTAAGAACTTCGTTAAGTTTTTCAATGTTTTTGTTGGTTTGTGTGATAAAAATAATTTTTTTGTCAAGTTGTTTTTCTTTTATACAAAAAATCTCGAATTTTCATTTTTTTTAGTTAATTCAGTAAATTGTCTGAATTCTATTCCCCTTGTTTTCTTTAGGAATTGCGGGTATAATTTAATACATATTTTTTATAACAGAAAGGAATTATGATTATGAGTCATTATGATTTAGAAACAAAATGTCTTCATTCTGGTTACACTCCTAAGAAAGGAGAACCATGTGCACTCCCTATTTATCAGAGTACTACTTTCAAATATGATACAACTGATGAAATGGGACAGTTATTTGATCTGAAAGCAGAAGGATATTTCTATACACGTCTTCAGAATCCTACAAACGATGCTGTGGCTGCCAAAATCGCTGATCTTGAAGGAGGTGTTGCAGGACTTCTTACTTCTTCTGGACAGGCTGCGAACTTCTATGCGATCTTTAATATCTGTGAGGCTGGAGATCATGTTGTTGCAGCTTCTACGATCTATGGTGGAACATTTAACCTTCTGGGTGTTACATTAAAGAAACTTGGAATTGACTGTACATTCGTTGATACTGATGCAAGTGCTGAAGAAATTGCCGCTGCATTTAAACCAAATACCAAAGTTTTATTTGCAGAGACAATTGCAAACCCTGCACTTGTCATTCTTGATATTGAGAAATTTGCAAAGGTTGCCCATGAACATGAAGTTCCATTGATCGTTGACAATACTTTTGCAACACCGATCAACTGTCGTCCTTTTGAATGGGGTGCTGACATCGTCACACATTCAACAACAAAATATATGGATGGACATGCTGTTCAGGTAGGTGGAGCGATCGTTGACAGTGGAAACTTTGACTGGGAAGCTTACGGACATAAATATCATGGACTGACAGAACCTGATGAATCTTACCATGGTGTTGTTTATACAAAACAATTTGGAAAGAAAGCTTATATCACAAAAGCTACAACACAGCTGATGCGTGACCTTGGTTCCATTCCATCCCCTGAAAACTGTTTCTTATTAAATCTTGGATTAGAAACTCTGCCTTTGCGTGTAGAACGTCATTGTGAAAATGCTCAGAAAGTCGCTGAATTCTTAGATGCTCATGAAAAAGTATCTCATGTTATTTATGCCGGACTTCCTGATGATAAATATCATGAACTAGCACAAAAATATATGGATGAGGGAAGAACCTGTGGTGTTATTTCCTTTGAACTGACTGGTGGACGTGATGCTGCAGTACGTTTTATGGATAACTTGAAATTAGCAAATATTGCGACACATGTTGCTGCATCCAAAACGATGGTACTTCACCCTGCAAGTCATACACATCGCCAGATGAACGATGAACAGTTAAGAGAAGCCGGTGTTTCTCCTGGAATGATCCGTTTATCTGTTGGAATTGAAAGTGCAAAAGATATTATCAATGATCTGAAAGAAGCACTTAAAAATGCATAATTTTACAATTAATTCTATCACATAAAAATCTATAATATAAGCCTAACCACCAATTTACATCTGATAGTTAGGCTTATTTTTAATTAATCAAAGAAATCATATTCACATCCATCGGCATATACTACCTCATTTTTATTATAATATCAATTAATTGTTATAACACAAAACAGGCATTCCCCACAACATTATTGCCTAAATGTTGTGAAAAATGCCCGCTTTTTATAGTCATTTATGCCATATCATTTATGATATGCTTTTATTCATCCCAGTTTGTATAAACTTCCTGAACATCATCATCTTCATCCAGAAGATCTAATGTTTTCTGAATATTCTTAATATCTTCTTCACTTGTAAGTTCAACCATAGTACCAGGGATCATTGTTACACTGGCATCTGCCATAGGAACTTCTTCTTTTTCCAGAGCTTCTCTAACTGCGCTGAAATCTTCTGGCGTTGTCAATACTTCAAAGCTGTCTTCTTCTTCATTGAAATCTTCTGCTCCAGCATCTAATGCCATCATCATAAGATCATCAGCATCCATTTCACATTCTTCTTTAGAGATAATGATCTGTCCTTTTTTTTCGAACATGTAAGATACACATCCTGGTGTTCCTACGTTACCATTTCCTTTTGTGAAAGCATTTCTTACATTAGATGCTGTACGGTTTTTGTTATCTGTTAATGTATCTACGATAATAGCAACTCCACTTGGCCCATATCCTTCATATGTAATCTGTTCGTAATTAACAGAATCTGCATCTCCAGCAGCTTTTTTGATACCACGTTCAATCGTGTCATTTGGCATGTTGTTTGCTTTTGCTTTTGCAATGACATCACGTAATCTGCTGTTGTTATCTGGATCTGGTCCACCTTCTTTAACTGCTACTGCAATTTCTCTTCCAATGACTGTGAAAATTTTTCCTTTTTTCGCATCATTTTTTTCTTTTTTGTGTTTGATGTTCGCAAATTTACTGTGTCCTGACATCTTTTTCTTCCTTCCTTTTCCTTTTTTCTACCTTTACCTGCCGGATCATGTTGTCATGAATATCGACAGATTTAAAGGAATATCCTTGGTAGATTATTTCTATTTCTTCATTGTCTTCTGGTAAATGTCCCAGCTGATCAATTAAAAATCCATTCAGTGTCTCAATATCTTCAACGTCAAACTCGATTCCAAGTGTATCCTCAAGTTCTTCAAGTCTTGTACTTCCGCGTACAAGATAAACATCTGCCCATCCGATCTTAGTGATATTACGATCTTCAACATCATATTCATCTAAGATATTACCTACGATAACCTCTAACATATCTTCCATAGATACAATACCTTCTGTCTGGCTATATTCATCAATGACGATCGCCATATGAATCTTCTTGGTCTGCATCTCTTGGAAAAGAACGGATAGATTCATCGTCTGATGAACAAAAAACGGCTCTCTTGCAATATCAGAAAGCTTTGCTTCTTTCTGATTGAGGTATGCATCGATTACATCTTTTAAATAAAGCACTCCTACAATATTATCAATATCATCTTCATATAATGGATATCTTGAATACGGCTCATCTAACATGTAATTTAATGCCTTCTCCACGGACATGGTCACATCAATGGCATCGATCTTCTTTCTTGAAGTCATAACGTCTGTAACATCTTTATCTCCAAACTCAAAGATATTCGTGATCATACGGGCTTCCCCTTCCATGATCGCACCTTGTTCATGTCCTTCGTTGACAATGTTCATGATCTCTTCTTCATATTCATTGTCTTCATCCTCTTCATGTTCCTGTTCTGATGTATGCAGTTTCTTCTTGTTTTCCAAAATCTTCTCTCTTTGCTTCATGAAAAAATATCCAGCCACAAATCCAACAATAACTGCTAAAATGATCATCACAAGTACCGAGGGAGTAAATCCTTCCATTTCTTTCTCCTTTATCTTCTAGAAATTAAGACTATGCAAATTTAAATATATCATTTCTAAGAAAAAAGGTCAATATCGTACCATTTCTGTTATGTATCAAGACTTAAACTGATCTTCAGTGCATGATCCACCTGTTTTAGAAATGTACAATTTAAATGACATACCTTTTCTCTTAAACGGCTTTTATCGATCGTCCTGATCTGTTCTAACAAGATCACAGAATCTTTTTCCAATTCACATCTGTGACAGTCGATTGGTACATGCGTTGGCAGTTTTGCCTTATTCATCTTACTTGTGATCGCTGCACAGATGATCGTTGGACTATATTTGTTGCCCGCATCATTTTGCAGAACGATCACAGGACGGATACCGCCTTGTTCTGAACCAACGACTGGCCTCAAATCTGCATAAAATATATCGCCTCGCTTAATTACCATAAGCATAAACACTCTCCATTTCTTTTTAAATATTCTATGAAGAGTATTTACAATTCTTTCAAAAGTATTCAAAAAATTCCCTATTTTTCAAAATATTCAGCTTCTTTGATCTCACCATTGCGAATATAAACACGAGGGACTCGTTTTCCGATTCCGCAGACAAATTCATAATTGAATGATCCTGCGAGATTTGCAACTTCTTCTACAGTTAACATCTTATTGCCATCGTGTCCAACTAATGTTACTTCATCCATCACAGAAATGCCTTCAATATCTGTAACATCAACCATAAACTGATCCATACAGATTCTTCCGATGATCGGAGCATACTGCCCACGGATCAAAACTCTTCCCTTGGATGAAAGTGCTCTTGGATATCCATCTGCATATCCAACTGGAATTGTTGCGATCTTTGTCTTCTTGTCTGTGACATAAGTATGGTTATAGCTGATTCCCTCTCCAGGTCCTACTTCCTTAATGTATACAATATGTGTCTTCAATTCCATCGCTGGTTTTAAATCTAACACATCTTTTGATACTTCTTCGGATGGATATAATCCATAAGTGATGATCCCTGATCGTACCATATCTTTTCTAAAACCAGCCAGATCAATGATCGATGCACTGTTTGATACATGCTTGATCGGAATATAAATATCTTTTTCTTCTAACCATTTAATAAACTGATCGTATTTACGTTCCTGTTCGTACGCAGATGTCTTATCTGCTTCATCTGCACATGCAAAATGAGTAAAGATTCCTTCAATCTTGATATTTGGTAGTTTAGAAATTCTCTCAACAATCTCTACAGATTCCTGTGTTGGTTTAAATCCAATACGATTCATTCCTGTATCAAGTTTAATATGAATCTTTGCAACTTTTCCTAAAGCCTGTGCGATCTTAGATAAAGATTCTGCCATCTCATAACAAAATACTGTTGGCTCGATCTCATACTGGATCAATGAGCTGTACTGATATTCTGATGTATATCCTAAAATCAAAATTGGTTTTTTAATCCCATGATTTCGAAGTGTGATTCCCTCTTCAAGGATCGCAACTGCAAATGCATCAACCCCAATCTTATTTAATTCTTTTGCGATTGGCACTGCTCCATGTCCATATCCGTCAGCCTTAATCACTGGCATTACCTTGACACCTTCTCCAACGACACGTTTTACTTCCTGTATATTATGACAGATTGCATCCAGATCAATGACTGCATGCACTCTATAGTACTGATTCATAGCTTCCTCCTGTAACATCCTTTATGTGAGTGATAATATCTGATGCGATCATGCTGTAAGCACCCAGATCACGTCTTGCATGATCTCCTGCAAGGCCGTGAAGATAAACTCCATGAACTGCTGCCTCATGAGCAGCTAATCCGCCTCCTAAAAGGCCTGTGATCATTCCGGCAAGAACATCTCCACTTCCTCCAGTTGCCATTCCATCATTTCCACTTTGATTAATATACACCAAATCACCTTCTTGTGCAACGATAGTTGCTGCATCTTTTAAAACTGCAATGCAATGATATTTTTTTGCAAGCTCATATGCATTCTGACATAAATCTTCTTTCATTTGCATAATATCACATGACATCAGTCTTGATGCTTCCATCAGATGTGGAGTCAAGATCAGTCCATATGGATAATTAATTTCCATATCATATCTGCTGATCGTATTTAATCCATCTGCATCAATAACTAATGGTTTTGTTCCTTCCTCAAGAATCATTTCCAACATTTCTTTTGTCTCTTCACTAACTCCGATTCCTGGGCCAAATAAGATACAATCACACCAATTTAGAGATTCTTTTAAATCTTTTCGTTCTCCAAATAAAATTTCTGGAAGTTTTGTCTGTAAAACTGAACGATTCTGTACATCTGAAAGCACTTTTACAAGACCTGCTCCCATCCGCAATGCTGCTTCTGCTGCAAAACATGCTGCTCCTGACATCGTTTCATTTCCAGCAATGATCAAAACTTTTCCATAACTTCCCTTGTTGGAATATGCTTTCCTTTCTGGCATTAAATGATCATCCGCTTCCAATGTGTATCCCGTTGCATATTTTTTAATCGTCTGGTTGTGAAATCCAATGGATACAAGTTTTATATTCCCACAGTATTCACGTCCTGGATATAATAAATGTCCTCTTTTATAACTGCCAAATGTGACCGTTATTGCTGCATGAACAGCACATCCAAGAACTTTTCCGCTGTCTCCACTGATACCAGACGGAATATCGATTGCAATGACAGATTTGCCACATGCATTGATACGCTCAATCATTTCTTTGTAAATACCGCCAACTTCTCTGGAAAGTCCAACTCCAAAAATTCCTTCGATCAAAAGGTCATATTCATGAAAATTTGCATTTTCTAATGGAAAATATCCAAGATTTTTAAGAATCTGAAGCTGTAATTTCAGATCATCTGAAGCTTTTTCCAAATTTCCAACAATCATATAATCTACCAGATAGTCCTGTTCAAGCAAAATTCTTGTACAGGCAAGAGCATCCCCTCCATTATTACCAATTCCTGAAATTACCAGAATTCTCTTGGAATGATCGATCATCTGCACTGCATAGTCTGCAACCGCTTTTGATGCTCTCTCCATCAGCACAAGCCCTGGAATTCCTATTCCATGAATTGTTTCATAATCAACCGTCTGCATTTCCTGATTCTTTAATACATATTTCATACGCATTCTCCTATCGCAAATGCCTGTGCAAATTCCTTTGTATTAGTGATCGATACATGGATCTTTATGATCTTCTTATCCTTCGCAAGCTGTCTTGCACCCCCATATAATTTCACATATGGTGCCCCAAACTTATCTCTTAATACTTCGATCTCATATGGTTCCATACCGAAAAAGCCGGTTCCAAATACTTTGGAAACGGCTTCTTTTACAGCAAAATTGCCAGCTAAAGTCGCAGCATTATCTTTTGCACACGCTAATTCAGTTGTTGTAAAAATTCTTGTAAGACGACTTCCTCTATGAAGCATCTCTTCTATTCTTCCTATCTCTACAAGATCTGTTCCTATTCCAGCAATCATCTCATCTATCACCTGCTGTGCCTATTGTTCCTGTTCTTGTTCTTCTCTATTGTGAACATTATATGTTAACGTCATCAGACTCTCTGCCAGATGGACATTCTCTACCGTAACATTATCCGGCAGATGAAGATCGATCGGTGCAAAATTCCAGAATCCTTTGATTCCCCATTCTGCCATCTTCTTGGCAATCGCTGGTGCCTGATCTTTCGGTATCGTCAGTGCAGCAATCTTGATGCCGTGTGTCTTAATAAAGTTCTCAAGTTCATCTGTATCAAGAACTTTCACTCCACGAACAGAAATTCCGATCAGTTTTGGATTGACATCAAATAATGCCATAACTTTATATCCATAATCTTCATTAAAAGACTGGTAATTAGCAAGTGCCTGTCCAAGGTTACCTGCTCCTACAATGATCATGTCATTTCTCTTATCCAATCCTAAAATCTTGCCAATCTCTGTATATAAATTATCTACATTATACCCGTATCCCTGCTGTCCAAATCCGCCAAAGTTATTAAGATCCTGACGAATCTGAGATGCTGTTACCATCATCTGTTCACTTAATTCTTTTGAAGATATTCTTGTAATATTCCTTGCCTTTAATGCACCAAGATAACGAAAATATCTTGGAAGGCGCTTGATAACTGCTGAAGAAATATTCTTACCTGAGTTTGCCATTTTATTCCTCCAAAATCTTTATTCTGTTTATAATTATATAAGAT
>NZ_JAGTTT010000042.1:0-11301 GCF_018223505.1 Anaerostipes sp. Marseille-Q3525 | reverse complement strand
GAAAGAATATACTCGAAGAAAATAACGCACAATAAAAAGAAAGTTAGAAAAATGGATGGGTGGTTATGAAAATAAAATATCAAATAGAAAAATATATGATTTTATTTGCAATTGGAGGAATGGCATATTTTTTACTGGAAGTTTTGGTACGTGGATATTCTCATTATTCTATGTTTTTATGTGGAGGAGCATGTTTTCTTTGTTGTGGACTTTTAAATGAGAATATGAAGATAAAAATGAGCTTTATCAGTCAGATGGTTTTATCAGCTTTGATCATTACGGCACTGGAGTTTATCACAGGTCTCATCGTTAATATATGGCTGAAAATGGATATATGGGACTATTCACAGCTCCCATATAACTTTATGGGGCAGATCTGTTTGTTATATTCCATATTCTGGTTTCTTGTATCAAGTGTAGCGATCGTGCTAGATGATTTTTTGAGATATAAAATATTTAACGAAGAAAAACCACATTACAAGATTTTTTGATTAATGGATATGACAGGAAAGCTATCGACATTTTTAAGAATTTCTGCTAATCTAATATAGGTATAAAAATAGATTGGAGGAATAACAAAATGAAAATTACAATGGGAAGGACAATGAAGATCGTTGTAGTGGTTTTGATCGTAGCAGTTCTTGCGTTCGTTATGCTTTCACCATATTCTTTTGAAAAATATACTGCATCATCCAAACTGATTCAGGTTACATCAACAGATACTGTAACAAAAGATGCTAATGGAAAGAAGAAGCAGCAGGTATACTCATTTAAACAGGGAGATAAAAAGTATACAGAAATCGTAAATGTTTTAGATCAGTATTCTTATCACTATACAACAAAAACATTAACGAATTCATCCCAGATGGGAGAATCAAGTAAGCCACAGATGATCATGTTATTTGGAAAGAAGATGCTGGTTATCAGTGATTCAGGAGAAATCCTGTTAGACGATCATGTATACCGCATGGGATATTCTGGCGGAAAAGATGCTAAAAATATGATGAAAAGCATTAATAAGATTTTAAAAAGTAAATAAAATAATATAAACTATATAATAGGTAATGGAGGAAGACAAGATGGGATTTGAACGTCTTTATAAGAATTTGATCGACATTATCAAAGAAGAACAGGCAAAACTTGGATTTCGAAGAGAAGCAATCCGTTTATATTATCCTTTAAGTTCCTTAAATCATTTCTTTGAAACAGAATATAGTGAAGAAGAGATGTTGAATAAACTTCAGGAACTACCGGATTTTATTAAGGAGACATTAGGAGATATCAAAGTTACCAGTAAAAAGGAGAGATTTTGTTTCCATATTCCAGAAGAAGGAAGCAGTTATGTTCATGACAACACAAAGCCAAATGAATTTATTAAAGAGCTGGTGGAACTTGTTGGACAACATGGATGTAAGATAGAAGATATCATTGCACTATTTAAAGAACATAATAAAGATATCGTTGTAGAAGAAATCAACAATGGAGAATTCGATTACCTGATCCGTTTTCCGAAAGAAAATGAAGATCCATATTATTATTGTTTCCACGATGAAGGATGTCATATCATCTATCATCGCTTTTTACCAGCAGATTATGAAGATTTTGATTTTTAAGACAGTATTCTTGCAGTCACAAACAAAGAGATCAGAGACAAACTGTCTAAATGGAATGCAGACATCATGGGAAGTGATATGGATTCACAGAGCTAAAGAAGAATTTGAAAGCGAAGAAGGAAAAGAAGCTTTTGAAATCTCTTGGAATTGAAGGAGAATATTCAGAAGGTGCGAAACGTAAAGATAATTGGGTGTATTATGTTGAATAAATTAGCCAGTACCATTTAACATACATACCCATAGTGGTTTCGATAACCAAAAAAGCCTGAAGATAATCAATTCTTCAGGCTTTTTTGCAACTTTATATTTATTTTTAAGGTAGGTAGGATAGCAAGTTAAAATTTAAACTGCTTTATTGTATTGTTGTATATTTGTTAAGTATATCTTACAGATATTCGTGATCTGCAAGTACGTTTAAGATGTTATGTCCTTCCTGAACACCATCAATGATTCTTCTAGCACGAACACTATCACCAATGTTAACAATTTCAACGTTAGTATCAGCGAATGCTTCACGGATTTCATCAAGAACAGGAGCGTTCGCTCTCATTCCTAAGCATACGAATCCATAGTCAAATGGCAGATCTTTTTCTTCTCCATCAACTTTTACTGTAAATGCATCAGATTTCACTTCGCAAAGAGCAGTGTTAGTCATCTGGTTTACATGATGTTCTCTCATTAATGTATTTGTTCCACATTTAGATACTGGATCTAAGTCTTTACCGATCTGAGGCATCATTTCTACGATGCTTACCTGCGCACCTTTAGGAGCGAAGTATTCAACAACGTCAAGACCTACAGCTCCACCACCAACTACAACGACTTTCTTACCTGTGCAGTCTTCTGGATAATCAGCTAAGTGGTTGATCATTCCTGTGATAGAAGCTACTTTAGATCCTTCTTTGTCGATGTGGTCATGTAATCCTTTGATTGGTGGAAGTAAAGGATTAGAACCTGTTGAGTTTACGATAATGTTTGGGTGCAGTGCTTTAATTAATGGCAGAGTTGCTTCCTGTCCTTTGAAGATAAACAGGTTTGTTAATTTAGAAGCACGGTTTACAAGGTAGTCAGGGAAGTCTCTTAAACGTTTCTTATCTGGAATCTTAGAGATTTCAACGGCTAATCCACCAAGATGATCATTCTTTTCGAATAAGAATGTAGTACATCCAACTTCAGCAGCTGTACAAGCAGCTTCAAGACCAGCAGTACCACCACCGATAACAACTACGTTACAAGGTTTATTTACTTTTTTCTTTTTATAGTCAAATCCAGAGTTTACAGTAGGGTTTACTGTACAACGGATAGGACGGTTAATTCCGATACGGTTTCCAGCACATCCAATGTTACAAGAAATACATTTTCTGATCTCATCTTCACGTCCTGTAGCGACTTTTTTCACCCAATGAGGATCAGCGATCAGTCCACGACCCATACCGATGATATCAGCATCACCACGAGCTAAGATATCGTCAGCAACACGAGGATCACGGATGTTACCCATAGTTACACAAGGTTTGTTGTATTTTTCTTTCACAGCTTTTGCCATGTAAGATCTCCAACCATCTTTTAAGTAGTTCGCATCAATCTGGAACTGAAGAGAACCATTTAATCCAGCGGATACGTCAAATGCGTCAACTTCTTCCTGGAAGTAAGAAAGTAACTCTAAAGTATCTTCTAATGTGTTTCCACCTTCCATCAGTTCATCAGCACTGATACGAACGAAGATAGGGAACATAGGACCAACCTGTTTACGAACTTCTTCAACAACTAATTTTGTGAAGCGGGCACGGTTTTCTGGACAGCCACCGAATTCATCTGTACGTTTGTTAGTTGTAGGAGACATAAACTGGCTTAATAAGTAAGAATGTCCTGCATGAATCTCAACACAGTCAAATCCACAAGCCTGTGCACGAGCAGCAGCTTCTCCGTATTTTTTAACGATTTCATAAATTTCTTCTACTTTCAGAGGACGAGGAATTTCTCCACCTGCTTTTGATGGGATATCAGATGCAGATACTGGCTGCATGTTTGTTCTCTTAGACTGAGCAGAAGCACCAGCGTGGTTTAACTGAACACCAACGCAAGCTCCGTGAGCGTGTAATGTTTCACATAATTTGAAGAAACGAGGCATATAGTTGTCATGATCGATACGGATCTGAGTTGTTCCGTTAGATCCAAGTGGTGAATCAACACTTGCGTTTTCAACCATGATCAGACCAACTCCGCCTTTTGCTCTTTCTGTATAGTAATCAATGTGTAAGAAACTCATTTCTCCTGTCTGTTCACCATAGTTAGTTCCCATTGGTGTCATCATGATGCGGTTTCTCATTGTCATGTTCTTAATTGTTAATGGTGTGAAAATGTTTTTATAGTTGCTTTTCATTAGAATTGAACCTCCAAAAAATTAAATCCAAAAAATCAAAAAATTAAATTCCATATAATCCGAGGTTGTTAGAATCATAAAAATTGGGTGAATGATTTATGATGACTTTAGTATAACACACGGTTAATTATTTAACAAATAAATCTTTTTTAGAGAATTAATAAAAAATATCTATAGTTTCTTTTGTGAATTCAATAAATTTACGGACAGCAGGGATCATTGGCATATTTTTAAGATAAGCCATATAAACAGTGTGGTAAGGCTTTACATTACTAAGATGCAGGATTTCTACATCATATGCCTGTAATGATTCTACATGTGCAACAAAACCAATCCCAAAATCTTCTGCAACAAGGGAAGCGATGGCATTTTCATCCGAAGATTCAAAAGCGATAGACGGTTTGATATGGTTTTGTTTATAAATAGAATTAGTAAAACGTCCAAGACCAGAAGTCTTATCATAACCAATGACTGGATAATCCAGCAGATCCTCTAAAATGAGCTTCTTTTTATATTTTAAAGGATGCTCTGGTGGGGTGATGATCACCATTTCTTGATTAACAACCGGAACAAACTCAACTTCCGGTTCATCGGCAACGAGAGAACCAAAAACGACATCATATTTTTCATTTTTCAGATCCGCAATCAGATTTTTTGTGATCTCCTGGCTTAGAGAAAACGTGATTTCATGATTTTCCTGCTGATTTAAGAAATTGCGTACCAATCTTGGAATATAACTTTTGGCCAAAGGAAATACATATCCGATATCAATATGGCCGCTGGAACTGCCAGCTAAGGACTTCATCTTATTCTCTGCAATTTTGATTTCTTCTATAATACGATTGACATGTTCCAAAAAGATAGAGCCGTATTTGGTAAGTTCGATATTACGACCGTTTTTCTGAAATAAAGAAACACCTAATTCTTCTTCAAGATTAGCGATCGAACGGCTTAAACTTGGCTGAGAGATATTTAATTCTTTGGCTGCCTGGTGATAATGTTGTAATTGTGCAACTTTTTGAAAATAATACAGCTGATTTAAATTCATACATACCTTCCTTATTACAATAATTAATGGTTAAGTTCATTATAACATGATTGATAGCTCAAAGCTATCAAAAAACACTAAAAGATATATTGGAAGTATCAATCATTATGGAATATAATATAGCCATAAGGTTGTTAAAAAATTAACTTTTGGGTGAATGAAACTATTAACAAGCATATTATTAAGGAGTAAAAATTATGGCAGAGAGAATCACAGGACATACTGAATTAATCGGATTAATGGCTTATCCAATCAGACATTCAAGCTCACCTGCAATGCACAACGAAGCATTTGCAACATTAGGACTTGACTATGCATACTTAGCATTTGAAGTTGACAACAGCACATTAGAGGATGCAGTAAAAGGTCTTCGTGCATTAAAGATGGTTGGATCAAACGTATCTATGCCTAACAAAACAGTTGTAGGACAGTATTTAGATGAGTTATCTCCAGCTGCAAAAATGGCAGGGGCTGTTAACACGATCGTAAATGATAACGGAAAACTGATCGGACATATCACAGATGGTATCGGATACATGCAGTCATTAAAAGACAATGATATCGACGTGATCGGTAAAAAAATGACAATCGCTGGTGCTGGTGGAGCTGCTACAGCAATCGAAATCCAGGCTGCATTAGATGGTGTCAAAGAAATGTCAATCTTCAATATCAAAGATAAATTCTGGGCGAACGCTGAAGAAACAGTGAAAAAGATTCGTGAAAACACAGACTGTGTTGTAAATCTTTATGATCTTGATGACAAAGAAAAATTAAGAGAAGAGATCGCAGACAGCTACTTATTCGCACAGGCAACTGGTGTAGGAATGAAACCATTAGAAGGACAGTCTGTTGTTCCTGATGAAACATTCTTCCGTTCTGACCTGATCGTAACAGATACAGTTTACGCTCCAAGAGAGACAGAAACATTAAGACTTGCTAAGAAAGCTGGATGTAAGACAATGAACGGTCTTGGAATGATGTTATTCCAGGGAGACGCTGCTTTCCACTTATGGACAGGAAAACATATGCCAATTGACCATATGAAAGAAGTATTAGATATCAAATATGACTAGAGTTTAGTCATAACCATATAGCAAACGAGAGGAATTATAAAAATGGATAAAAAATACATACCAAGTGCCTTAGTTCTTTATCTGAACTATTTCATTCATGGAATCGGGTGCTCAATCTTAAGTCAGCAGGTAGTAAAAGAAATGCTTGCAAGTCAGTGGGGATTAAAAGATGTTATGGCAGTAACATCCATTGCAGCAGCATTAGGACTGGGACGTTTGATCTCCCTTCCATTTGCAGGACCTTTATCTGACAAATTAGGACGTCGTTTATCAGTGATCATTGGATGTGCTTCATACGTTATCTTCTTAGTAGGAATCGCATTTTCACCAAACACAACAATTGCTTATGTAGCAGCTGTTCTTGGTGGTATCGCTAACTCATTCTTGGATACAGCAACATACCCAGCTGTAACTGAAATCATTTACAAATATACAGGTATTGCAACAATGGGAATCAAATTCTTTATTTCCGTTGCACAGTTATTAATGCCTTTCTTCTTAGGTGTTGTAGCAGGAACAAGCATGTCATACTTAATGCTTCCAGTCGTAGCAGGTGTATGCATCGGTATCCTTGGAATCTTAGCAATCTTTGCACCATTCCCAGCGGCATCTGAAAGTGGTAAATCAGAATCTTTCATCAGCAACTTAAAGAATGCGCATTTTTCTATCGAGAGTATTGCATTAATCCTGATCGGATTCACAAGTACAGCAACATTCCAGTTATGGTTAAACTGTGCTCAGACATTTGGTACTGAAATTGCGAAGATCCCATCTCAGAATGTATCTGTTATGCAGACATACTATTCTGCAGGTACAATGGTAGCATTATTCGTAACAAGTGCATTGATCACAAAATTCAAACAGGTTAGATTCTTGGTTATCTATCCAGCGATCTCTCTTGTAATGTTAGCATTAGTTTACATTATTAAGACACCTATGATCTGCTACGTTGGAGCATTTGTCATCGGATATGCAGCAGCAGGTGGAGTCCTTCAGATGGCTACAGCCGTTGTAAATGATCTGTTCCCTAAAATCAAAGGAACTATCACAAGTTTAGTTATGATCGCATCAAGCTTATGTAACTACACAATCTTAACAGCAGCTGCGAAGATGACATCTACAAGTGTAATCATGATGAATATCGTAATTACAGCAATCGGAATCTTATTAGCACTTTTCGTAAACGTACGTTATGGTGTATTATTAAAGAATGCAGAAGAAGCATCTAAAAATTAATTAGTATTGGTAACATGAACTCCCGAGGCTTTTGCTTCGGGAGAGCATTCAGACAATAGGAGGAAAATTGTCAATGAATACAGTAAAAGTAAGAAATATTGAAATCGGAAGCGGAGTTCCTAAAATCTGTGTACCTATCGTAGGTGTTACAAAAGACGAGATCATCGCTGAAGCTAAAACATTTGACAGCATCCCAGTAGACGTTGTTGAATGGCGTGTTGACTGGTTCGAAGGAGTGTTCGAATTCGATAAAGTAGAAGACGTATTAAAAGATTTAAGAGAAGCTTTAGGTGAAACACCAATCCTCTTCACATTCCGTACATCAAAAGAAGGTGGAGAAAAAGCAATCGAAGCCCAACCTTACAAAGAATTAAACATTGCGGCTGCAAAAACAGGATATGTTGATCTTGTAGATGTAGAAGCATTTACAGGCGACGAAATCGTAAAAGAGATTGTAGCAGCTGCTCATGAATGTGGAGTAAAAGTTGTTGCATCTAACCACGACTTTGACAAAACACCTGAAAAAGATGAAATCGTAAGAAGACTTTGCAAAATGCAGGAACTTGGTGCTGACATCCCTAAGATCGCAGTTATGCCAACTTGCAGACGTGACGTATTAACACTTCTTTGTGCAACAGAAGAAATGTATACAGATCATGCAGATCGTCCGATCATCACAATGTCTATGGCAGGAACAGGACTGATCAGCCGTCTTTGTGGTGAAGTATTCGGATCTGCTTTAACATTTGGAGCAGCTAAGAAAGCATCTGCACCTGGACAGGCAGCAGTTAATGACTTAAATAACATGCTTCAGTTCCTTCATGAAAATCAGGGATTATAAGAAAAATTTGAATCCAAATTTGATAGTAAAACAAGGAAAGATTGATGTCTTTCCTTGTTTTTTCTTAAATAATAGATTTTATCTATGAGTCATATAGACAAAAATTATTTGCTGTATGCAAAGTTTTCCGCTATAATTTAGTAGAGCAAATTGTTAAAGTTTTGCCAGAGTTTGTGAAAATAATCACTTTCGTTATAGAAAGTAGAAAGAGGTGTATCATGCTAAAATGGCTTGATGAGAATCTGGAAGAATTTCTGATGGTAGCATTATTGATCGCTATGACGGTGATCATGGGAATTCAGGTATTTGCAAGATATGCACTTGGAGCTTCCCTTTCATGGTCAGAGGAACTGACAAGATATTTATTTATCTGGTCAGGGTTTATCAGCGTTAGTTATTGCACCAAGAAATGTATTTCCATTAAAATTGAACAGTTTGTAGCAATGTTTCCAAGAAGAGGGAAGGCATTGTTCAAGGTGGTGAATCACACGATTGAACTTGCATTGTTTTTGTATTTGATTCCATATGCGGTTCTTTACTTAAAGAGTGCATTTGAAAGTGGACAGGTAAGTCCAGCATGTCAGATTCCAATGTATTATATTCAGGCAGCACCACTATTTAGTTTTGTATTAGTTGCATTTCGTATTATTCAGCGATGGATCATTGAATTCAAGATTGTGATCCGTAAAGATGATAAAGATAAGGAGGATAAATAAATGTCAGTAGCAGTCGTATTTTTACTCTTCTTTATTTGTCTGATCATTGCAATTCCGATTTCAATCGCCCTTGGAATCGTATCTGTACTTCCAGGAGCATTTGATCCATCATTTACAGCAAGCGGACAGTTTGTCATTCGTTCCATGCTTGGAGGAATTGACAGTTTCCCATTGCTTGCAGTTCCAATGTTTGTATTATCTGGAATGATCATGGCAAAAGGAGGAATCTCTAAGAAGATTTTTGACGTTTTTGCGTTCTTTATTGGAAAGTTAACAGCAGGAATGCCTTGTGCAGTAATCGTAACCTGCTTATTTTATGGAGCAATCTCAGGATCAGCCCCTGCAACTGTAGCGGCAGTAGGAAGTATGACAATTCCAATCTTAGTTCGTTTGGGATATGACAAGTCATTTGCAACAGCGATCGTAGCAGTTGCGGGTGGTCTTGGGGTTATCATACCGCCAAGTATTCCGTTTATCATGTATGGTATGGCATCTGGAGAATCCGTAAGTGATCTGTTTATGGCAGGAGTTGTACCAGGATTACTGATCGGAGCTTTATTAATGGTTTATGCCATTTGTTATTGTAAGAAACATGGAGAAGATAAAGAAAAGATTGCAGCAGAGATCGATCAGTTACATGCGAAAGGATTTATCGGAGTATTCAAAGAAAGCTTTTTTGCGATCTTAAGTCCGGTGATCATTCTTGGATGTATTTACACAGGAGTTGCATCTCCAACAGAAGCAGCGGTTATTTCCGTATTTTATTCTTTGATCGTCAGCTTATTTATTTATAAATCCATGAAATTTAAAGATATCTGGGGGATCATGGTGGAAGGTGTCAGAACTTATGCCCCTATCCTATTTATCCTTGCTGCATCCATTGCATTCTCAAGAGTGTTAACATTGATGCGTGTACCTCAGTCAATCAGTGCATGGATCTTAAGCAACTTCCATAATAAAGTTGTGATCTTACTGGTAATTAACGTATTCCTGTTGATCGTAGGTATGGTCATGGATACGACACCAGCGATTCTTATTTTGACACCAATTTTATTACCAATCGTTACAGCAATCGGTATGGATCCGATTCATTTTGGTGTTATGATGGTTGTAAACCTTGCAATTGGTTTTGTTACACCACCAATTGGAGTCAACTTATTTGTGGCATCATCCTTAACGGATATTCCAGTGATGAAGATTGCGCAGAAAGCAATACCATTGATCATTTGTTTTTTGATCGCTTTGCTTCTGATCACATTTATCCCACAGATCAGTCTGGCACTTTTATAAGGAGGTTTAGGATTTCATGAGAAAAATCATAAAAAGATCTGTAGTTGTTCTTCTTGCGGGAGTATTATTATTCAGTTTATCTGGATGCAAGAAGAAACAGAGTAAAGACGAAGTACAAAGATATGCATGGCCGCTTGGAACTTCTAGCCCGGAAGATACCGTAACACAGCTTTATGCAGAGAAATTTGTAAAAGAAGTTTCCAAATTAAGTCATGGAAAGATGAAGATCGAAGTTTATCCAAACAGTACCCTTGGAGGAGATCGTGAGCTTCTTGAGAGCTGTAAAGATGGAGATATTCCATTTGTTGTACAAAATACAGCACCACAGGTAACATTCCTTCCAGATACAGCGGTATTTGACCTGCCAAGTGCATTTACAACGATCAAACAGGCACGAGAAGCTGTCGACAATCCAACATTTTATAAGAAGATGGAAAAAGTTTACCAGAAAGGCGGGTACAAACTTCTCGGATATGCCGATCAGGGATTCCGTGTTATGTCCACAAACAAGAATGTTAAGAGTATCAAAGATTTTAAAGGACAGAAAATCCGCACGATGGAAAACAGCTATCATCTGAAGTTCTGGAAGACTCTGGGAGCAAACCCAACACCAATGACATTCAGTGAAGTTTACATCGGACTTCAGCAGGGAACGATTGATGCACAGGAAAATCCTTATGAAGTAATCGTTTCAAGTAAATTATATGAACAGCAGGATTATGTTGTAGAGACAAACCATTTGCCACACTATATTTCATTGATCGTCAGTGATGAATTCTACAACAGTCTGTCAAAAGATCAGCAGAAGATCATCGATCAGGCATCACAGACAGCAAAGACGTATGCAAGAAAAGCATCTGATGAGAGAATCGCAGATCGTATCAAGATCATTGAAGACAGCGGTACAAAGATTGTCAAATTAGACGCAAAGACACAGAAAGAAGTGCGAGAAGAAGCACAGCCAGTTTACGATGCAATTAAGAAGAATATTTCAAAAGATATTTATAATGCATACTTAAGCGGTGTAGAAAAATAATTGTGCAAAAATAGGATGAATTCTAAGAAAGAAGCATGTAAGATAAAAGTACATGCTTCTTTTTG
>NZ_JAGTTT010000041.1:0-11585 GCF_018223505.1 Anaerostipes sp. Marseille-Q3525 | reverse complement strand
CTAGCTTCTTTATCCTTGTTATTACTGTTCTTATAAAGAACGTTCGTTGATTTTTACTAAAATCATCTGAAAAATTCATTAGAATTTTCAAGGTTGTCTTATTGTTCAGTTGTCAAAGATCTTTTTGATCTGCTTCTTGTATATAAGAAGCTTTATTATTTTATCACAGTTCTTTTTGTTTGTCAAGAACTTTTTTGATTTATTTTGTTGTTCTGAACTCTTTCGTTCTGCAACAACTTTTATATCATATCATTTCTGATCTTGTCTGTCAAGAACTTTTTAACTTTTCTTTTAGATTTGATCTCTATTGTTCTGATCGTTCTCCGTCAGCAACTTTTATAGATTATCATATCTGATCACTTATGTCAAGAAGTTTTTTCATTCTTTTCAGAGTCAAAAATGGAATCTGATGTTATATTTTTCCGCCGCTCTTTCAGCGACGTTGATTATCTTACCATAGCTGTATACAGTATGTCAACTACTTTTTTCATCTTTTTAAATTAATCTAAAATCATATATCCTATATCTTTGAATATGTTGTTTTGGCACTGATCCCTTCAACTTTTCCAAGCTTTCCAGCTAAAGTATTAATGATATCCTGAGGGGCATCAATCGCGATACTTATGATATTAACCCCTTTCTCATGATATGGTATCCCCATTCGTCCTAAAATATACGTTCCATAATCATGTAAAATTTCATTTACAGTTGTTGAAGCATTAATATCTTCTACGATGATTCCAATAATTGCAATACGACTTTCCATTTTATCATACTTCCCTTCTTCTATATTTATCTTCTTCCTTCTGATATATATCCTGCATGAAATTCCATGTTGATCTGTCTTAATTCTTTCTTTCCATCAATATAATCCTGATACATTTCAATGATTCCAACACTACATCCATCGCAAGCTCCTGAAATATTTCCAATAGATTTTGCAACGATTTCTTCTCTTTCTTCTTTTGTTGTATCTTTGATCAATAAGCTCATAGTTGTATCTCCTTCTCTCTTAATTTTGAAAATGGTATTATTTCTTTCGGTGGCTGTTCATGTTTCCCGATATATTTCTCCATCCAGACCATATCGTACCATCTGCCGAATTTGTATCCGCTTTTATAAAATCTCCCCACCATATGATATCCTAAATGTGTGTGGTATTGTGCACTGTTTTTTGTTACATATTCGTCTTCTTGTTCTGGATAAGTAATGCATGCATCTACATTGATGATATTTTGCATACCAAGAATCTTTTCTAATGCTTTATATAGCTTTTTCCCGATTCCTTTTCCTCTGGCATCTTTATCAACATAGATCGTTGTTTCCACAGACCAGTCATATGCAGCCCTTTCTTTAAATGGTCCTGCATATGTATATCCGTAAATTTTCCCATCCTCTTCTTCTACCAGATATGGATATTTCTTTAATGTGTTTTCGATTCTTCTTTCAAATTCCTCTACACTTGGTGTTTCGTATTCAAATGTGATTGTTGTTTGTTCCACATAATATTTGTAAATATCAAGTAATGCTTTTGCATCTTCTTTTGTTGCTATTCTGATCATTACTTTTATCCTTTAATTCTGCATAAAAATATGTTCACCTTGGATTACTTCATATTTTATTAATTCAGTACTATCTAAATCTTCTTTTGTCATATCGACTGCACTGATCTGGTGATTATCATATGTTGTGTAATAGTAAATTCCTTTTTGTGCATTACAGCAAGATGTATACAATGTAATCTCATATTTACCATTCACATCACAACATCCTCTTTGTTGATCTACAGAACCAAGGATATGGAAAAACTGACTGACACTTTCTGCTTCGGAATTACCAGATACAGAATGTAATTTGGTAAATGCGACTTTCGCAAAACGAGAAGATGATGACAGATCCCCTGGAAGACCGATTGCACCCATTCCACGACTATATGCATTCAGCTCAATATCTTTTGCAAATAAGTTCTCTGGCTGTTTTGGTGATAATCCCATATATTGGTTTAATAAAAACATCTGAATATTAAATGGAGGATTATTAGTAAGAACTCCCACTTTATTCTCATAAACATGCATTCCATCTTCCATTGCCTCTACTGTGATCGCTCCTGTTTTATCAGCAATGATCCAGTGAAGCTGTGCTACTGGAAACTGTTCGCTATATGGCGTATTTGTAAGATTCATCTCACTTAAGGCTTTTTTTGCCTCATCAAGAGTTGCACAAGTTCCAAGAATCCATGGAATAAACTCAAACTGGGCAATATTTTCTTTTCCTTCTTCTACATCATAATAAGAAGCATTTCCAACAAAATTAAGACCTGCCATTGCTAATCCTTTTTCGTTAAATGCATCATAGTATAATGGATCATTTCCAACGACATGTGCCATTCCGATCATTGCATAATGGCTTTGTAAAGATTCTCTGTGTCTAAAATCAAACTGATATTTTCTTGGAGTGATCACAATCTCATCTCCATAAGAAAATTCATAATCCAGTGTTCTTCCAAAATAAAAATCTTTTGTCTGATATGTTGCAGCTGTACACATATTTTTGCACTCCTTTTTATTTTATTCTATTTTATAGTTTTCCCCTATTTTCTTTTCTAATATTATATATTATCATGTAATATAATTGATAGCAAATCAAAATCAAAAAGGTGTGCATGTAGCAAAAAAAGAAAGCCATGTAAATCAAATTGTACACGACTCTCTCTATATCTCTTATTTCTTTATGATACTTGGCGTGATCGCATTCTGGTGCAAATACCGACCGTCAATTAATTAAACTTGATTTCCAACCATTGTATCATCTTCCATCAGGTTTCTTACAGCTGTACTAACTCCTCGGAAAATTTTATCAAAACCATATGCATATAAAGAACCAAATACATTTGCTACAATTCTTAAAATAATGGCAGTCTTAAGTCCAAACATACTTTCCGCAATGTATAATGCTCCAAATGTATTAAATACGGTTTGCCATGCATATCCAGCAGAATAACCGACTCCAACTCCACCGATCAGACCGATCCATTTAAAAATACTGTCTGGAAGAATCATATGTAATAAAAGAAAGATCATACATCCAAGGATGTTAAATGGTCCTCTTCTTTGCACGCGGTATTTCATGTCTTTCGAAAATGGTAACAATACAGACATCGTTGCAATACCAATCCACATCACTCTCGGCATATTTGCTAATTCTCCGATCAGCATTGCTGTTGAAATTCCAATGGATAATCTTAAATACCAATTACTTCTTGTAGAAAATAGATGAAATTCTTTAAATAAATGAAGAAATCCTCTTCGAAATGTTCTGTTTCGATGGTTTTTATAAAATACTAAAGAACAGATCACCGCTCCTGCTAACAATCCATAAATTCTTAATGTATAATCATGTCCTGTCACATCATATCCATATAATAGTAAATATCCTAAAATAAATGTGGATTGATTGGACATGATCACATTATGGCAGCTTAATATCAGGATTGCCATAATACAGACAAAATGAATCAAAAAAGTCCATCCAGCACTTACAGTATTTGCAAGTCTTGGTCCTGCTGCAAGAATACCAAAGATCATAAAGATCACTGCAATACTATGCTTTGTATCAATTCCAAAATCAACCTGTCGTAAGATCATTAATACTAATAATACAAGAACACCTACAACACTGTTTTGTGATCCAAAGATCATACTGTAAAGTGTCACAACTGCAAAACAAAATGCAACTACTAAATATACTTTAAAATTATATATTAAAATACGGTTTCTCTTTTCTTTGAGATCATCAGTACTTTTGATCCATTGTTTTGACCCAATCGAACTTAATTGTAACTGTTGGTAAAAATTCAATCGAAAACTCCTCCTTATTTCTTTATTATTTCTTTATTATTTCTTGGTAACAATGAAACATTTTACATATTTTATACTGATTCGTCAATACATATATTTTTTATATTTGACGTTTTATTTCATTTTTGTTATGATTTCTATAATATATTTGAACTTGATAAAGAAAGGAGGATTTATCCTCATGGCAATGAATTTTAACCAGATGTTAAAGTTTCAACAGATGAAAAACTCTCTGAAACGATTTGACAGAGATCATCCAAAGTTTAAAAACTTTTTAAATGCGGTTACGCGTGAACAGGCGCTTAGAGAAGGAGCCGTCATTGAACTATCTGTAACTTCCCCAGAAGGAAAGAATTACTGTTCTAATATTAAACTAAATGCTGAAGATATCGAACTTATCAATCAGTTAAAAACTATGAATCCAAATAGCTAAGAGGATTAATGATTTATCTTTCCTAAGGATCGTGAATGTTCCAAAACGTCAAAAAGAATCCCTTATTTTAAATTTTAAGGGATTCTTTTTATTCTTTAAATATTAAATTATCCTATGTATTCCTCAATCAAACGTACTGCCTTGGATCTATACAATGCCGTAATAATAATTGCTGCAATAATCGTTCCACAAAGTGTACTTGCAAGAAATGGTCCCACAAATGTAAATAATGCTGCCTTTTGCCCCATCATCATAGATGCGATCGGATAGCATAACATACCACCTAAGATTCCTGTTCCAAACACTTCTCCAATATAAGCACCAATTCTTGATTTTGTATATTTAAAAACCATCGCACTTATAAATGCACCTACCATACTTCCAGGAAATGCAAGTAAACTTCCCGTTCCAAGAAAGTTTCGGATCAGTGCTGTACAAAATGCCATTGATACTCCGTAAACAGGACCTAAGAAAACCGCCGCAATCACATTCACCATATGTTGAATCGGAAAGCAACGGCTTGCTCCGATCGGTATTGAAAATGATGATAAAATGACTGCTACTGCTACAAGCATTGCAGATACTGTTAGTTTCTTTAAATTCATTTAAGGTCACTCTCCTTCGCTGTTAGTTCCATGGTCGTTGATCTTTATCCCAGCCCTTTTCTCTCCAATAAGCAAGATCAGCTTCATCCCATCTAGTTTATCTGCCAAAATCTTTGAAATATGATATGTAGAACCTTTATGACTTTGCCCATGTATGATCGTTATCTTCATTATTTTACTCTTTTCTAGCTTTTATCTTCTTCTGGCTGCACGGATGTACAATGAGGACATCTTGTCGCACGAATATCAATCTCACTCATACAAAATGGACAGATTTTTGTTGTTGATGCTTCTGGTTCCTCAGGCTTTGCACCAAGCGACATGATCTTATTCATTGCTTTTAATAGACAGAATAAAATAAATGCCATGATCAAAAAGTTCACAACAGAAGATCCAAATGCAGAAGCATATCCGGAGATTTCCTCTAATGTATAAACCTTTCCTGTCATGACCAGTTTGATGATCGGCTGAATAAAGTTATCAGTAAGTGATGTAACAATTCCTGAAAATGCACCACCGATCAATACACCGACTGCCATATCCATGACATTGCCACGAAGTGCAAATGCTTTAAATTCTTCTAAAAATTTCTTCATACATCTCTCCTTTATACAGTTTTTCATAACGCTTTTTATTTTAACACATATTTATCAAAAACTATATAGTATCTTTTATTTTACGACAGGAAATTTCTAACAAAAAGAGACTGTATATCAAATACAGTCTCCGTAATTACTAAATTGTTCAATTTATTCTTGTGATTCCTTCATATCAATCACTTTCTTGATCATCTCAACACTTCCATCAATTCCAAGATAGCTACTGTTTAAGCACAAATCATAAGATTTCGCATCTCCCCACTTATTAGAACTGTAGTAATTATAATAACTAGAACGCTGCTTATCTTTCTTCATGAGCACTTCTTTGCTCTTCTCTTTCACAATTCCATATTCTGTCTCAATCCGTTTAATACGATCTTCAAACGGTGCATGAACATAAACACTTAAACAGTTATCAAAATCTTCCAGTGCATAATCTGCACATCTTCCAACAAATACGCAAGGTCCTTTTTTCGCTAATTCCTTAATCGTATCAAATGCAGCCAAAAATACTTTATGATTCAGTGGTAAATCAAAAGAATTAGAGTTATATCCTAATGAATATGGATCCATTACTAAAGAATACAAGAAACTTGTGGTTGGTTTTTCATCAAAACTTTCAAAAATTTCTTCACAGATTCCACTTTCTTTTGCTGCAACCTTAATCAATTCACTGTCATAGAAAGGAATTCCCAGATCCTTAGAGAGCTTCTCTCCGATCAGATGTCCTCCGCTTCCATATTGTCGTTCGATTGTAATAATTGTGTTAGTACTCATATGAATCGCTCCCTTCCCCAAAGGGTAAAATATTCAAGTTATTCCTTGTTAGTAATATTATACTACAAACGAGTACTATTTAAAAGGAAAATTGTATATTTTTTTATTCAATTTAGTATTTATAACCAAAATGCTCTTTTGCATATGCTTTTGCAAATTCTGCATCTTCATGCATCTGCAAACTTAAAGATTCCAGAGAATCAAATTTCATTTCTGGTCTTTTGAAATATAATAAATCAACTTCTATTTCCTTATTATAGATATTCTTATTGAAATCAAAAATATAAGTTTCAACTCCCATATGTTTCTTTCCTTCAATCGTCGGTTTCACACCAACATTACTGATTCCATAATGAATTTCATCTTTATAACGGATTCTTGAAACATAAACTCCTTTTGGCGGCAATAATTTATCTTCTGCCGGTATTTGATTTGCTGTTGGCATCTGAAGCACTTCTGCTCCCATATGATTTCCATGAACAACCGGTCCACAGATCATAAATGGATCCTCCATCAAACGATTAGCTTCCTCAATCCTTCCTTCTGACAGCAAACGGCGGACTCTTGTGCTTGATACGATCTCGCCTTCTAGTTCTAATTTTGGAATAACGATCAGTTTAAAGTCATATTCTTTGGACATTCGTTCTAGTAATTCAACATTTCCCTGTCTTTTATATCCAAATCCGCAATCGTCTCCAACAACCAAAACTTTCATTCCTGTTTTTTCAAGAAGAACTTTAATAACAAAATCTTCTGGTGAAAGATGTGAAAATTCATCCGTAAATGGATGTTCAATATAGATATCAATTCCTCTCTTAGCTAGAAGTTTTGTTTTCTCATTCGTTGTATAGATCACGTTCATATGTTTGTGTTTTAACATATTAAGCGGTGGACGGTCAAAAGAAAAAACGGCCGCCTGATATCCCATTTCTTTATATTTGATCAGTTCATCAAAAATCAGCTGATGACCTTTATGCATTCCGTCAAATTTTCCAAGGGCTACCACTGTATTATGAAATTGAAATTGTTCTGTATTATGAATGTATTCCATGGCTTCCTCTCACTGGTTGTTGTCATAAAAAATCTTATCTGGGAAAAACATATTATTTTTCCAGTAATATATTCCGATAAAATGTTCATCTGCATCGTATATACGAAGTTTCTTTGTTGTATCAATATCTGTTTCGAAGAAAGCATCCTTTTTCAAGGGGTTTCCATTAAATAAAATCTTATTATATTCTTTTTTTACAGTTCCTTTCTGGTATTGTAAAAAAACTTTCTCGATTGGAACAATCAACTGTTCGATTGTTCCATCTTTCACTGCCTCTTCAATCTGAGACAGTGTATGTGAATTCTTAATCTGAAATCCACTGGATTTTGTGCGTACTAACTTTGTCATGCACGCACCATTGTGAAGCTTACGGCCAATATCCCTGCAAAGACTTCGAATGTATGTACCTTTGCTACAAGTAACTATCATTGTTACTTCCGGATAGGAAATCTCAATATTTGTGATATCATAAATTTTAATTCGTTCTGGCTTTCGCTCAATAACTTTTCCTTCTCTGGCAAGTTCATACAGCTTCTTTCCATTAATCTTTTTTGCAGAATACATTGGTGGTATCTGATCATATTCTCCAACAAAAGATAATATCGTATCTTTAATTGGAGCTTCTGTATCTAACGGCTCATAGGTATTTGTAACAGTTCCCCAGATATCTTCTGTATCCGTCTCTTTTTCAAATACAAAGCTCACCTGATACTGTTTCTTTGTACCTGTTAACATATCACATAATTTTGTCCCCTTTCCAAGGCAGACAGGCAATACACCTTCTGCATTTGGATCAAGCGTCCCTGCATGACCGATCTTTTTCTGTCGCAGAATTCCTCGAAGCTTTGCAACGACATCATGAGATGTAAAATCTTTCTCTTTGTATATATTTAATAATCCGTTGTACATAAAAACCTCTGTCTTATAACTGTTTTGTGATATCATTTATGATCATATTCTTAACATCCTGTAAGTTTCCTTTCACAGAACATCCCGCAGCGCGGATATGTCCTCCGCCACCATGTGATTTGGCTATTTCTGAAACGTTTACAGTCTCATTCGAGCGCATACTTACTTTGTAACCATCTTTAATCGGATATAGAAAAACTGCAGCTTCTACGCCTTTCGTAATACGAAGCTGATCAATAATTCCATCACTGTCAGAAGTTGATGCCTGAAGATCTTTAAAATCTTCTTCTGACAGATAAGAAAAAATGATCTGTCCTTTTTCATAAAGCTCACTTTTTAACAGGGCTTTCCCTAACAGCTGATTTTGTACAAATGTTTTCTGATAAAAAGTCTCATCAATGATCTTTGTACTTGAAACACCTTTTTCAAGTAACATTCCTGCATATTCCATTGTTTTACGCGTTGTATTAGAATGTTTAAATACTCCTGTATCGTGTACAATTCCTGTATACAGACACTGTGCACATTCTTTGGAAATTTTATCTTCCTCAAAAATCTGACATAAAACTTCACAAGTCGCACTTGCCTGTGGATCAATCTTGCAAAAATCCCCAAATCCATCATTACTGATATGATGATCAATTCCAATCAGTGTCTTTGCATGATTCACCATTGTTGCAAACGGTTCATAACGATCTTCTGCCCCACAATCCAGGACAAAAAACAAATCATAGACTTCTTCATCATTTGACTCTGTGATGATCTCATCTGCATGACTTAAAAAATAAAATTCTGTGCTGATCGGTTCTAAATAAACATCAACTTTCTTTCCAGAATAGTTATCTAAAATATATTGCTTTAGTGCAAGGCAGCTGCCAATACAGTCACCATCCGGGTGGATGTGTCCTGTAATGGCAATCTTATCAGCCTTTAAAACTTGTTCATTAAAGTGTTTCATGTTCACTCCCATGATTTAATTCATCAATCTTCTTTGACATATTCACTCCATATTCAATGGAATCATCTAAAATAAATGTGATCTCTGGAGTATTTCTTAAATTGATAGAGTGTGCAAGTTCACGACGGATATATCCTACGGCACTATTTAAACCTTTCATTGTTTCTTCTTTTTCTTCGTTATTTCCAAGAACACTGATATAGGCTTTACACTGCTTAAGATCTGATGTTACAACTGCATCAACGACAGATGTCATTGGCGCAATTCTTGGATCTTTGATCTCTCTGCTGATGATACGGCTTAATTCTCTCTGAACTTCACCATTGATTCTTGTATTTTTAATGCTGTTCTTTCTCATATTGCTACTCCCTTCAGGAAATTATCTTGGAACCTCTTCCATGATAAATGATTCAATCTGGTCTCCTTCTTTGATGTCGTTAAAGTTTTCCATAACAAGACCGCATTCAAATCCTGTACGAACCTCTTTCACTGCATCCTTACCACGTTGAATAGATGCAAGCTTTCCTTCATGAACAACGATACCATCACGAATGATACGTGCAGAACTATCACGCTGGATTGTTCCATCTAATACATAAGAACCTGCAATTGTTCCAACTCCAGAAGCTTTGAAGATCTGTCGTACTTCTGCGTGTCCTGTAACTTTCTCCTCAAATTCTGGGTCCAACATACCCTTCATAGCTGCTTCGATATCTTCAATTGCATTATAAATAACACGATATAAACGAAGATCTACTTTCTCTGTTGTTGCTGCATCTTTAGCTGCTGGTTCTGGACGTACATTAAATCCAATGATGATCGCATTTGATGCTGCTGCTAAGTTTACATCAGATTCTGTGATAGCACCTACACCACCATGGATAACTTTAACTGCAACTTCATCATTAGAAAGTTTCACAAGACTCTGTTTTACAGCCTCTACAGATCCCTGTACATCGGCTTTTACAATGATATTTAATTCTTTGACACTACCTGCCTGAATCTGATTAAATAAGTCATCTAATGATAACTGCTGTTTTGTCTCAGATAACATCTTTTCACGACCATAAGCAATGAATTTCTCTGCTACTGATCTTGCTTCTTTTTCGCTATCCATCACCATCATAACTTCACCGGCATTTGGTACTTCACTTAATCCTAAGATTTCAACTGGTGTAGATGGTCCTGCATCTTTGATACGTTTTCCTTTATCATTGATCATAGCTCGAACTTTACCATGTGCACTTCCAATTGCTACAGCATCTCCTACATGAAGAGTACCTTTCTGTACTAAAACAGTTGCAACTGGTCCGCGTCCTTTATCAAGCTGTGCTTCTAAGACGATACCTCTCGCTTTACGATTTGGATTTGCTTTTAATTCCAAAACTTCTGCTGTCAAAGAAACCATATCTAATAATTCAGTGATTCCTTCTCCAGTATGTGCAGATACAGGGCAAAAGATTGTGCTTCCACCCCAGTCTTCTGGCACTAATTCATATTCGATCAATTCCTGTTTTACTCTTTCAATGTTAGCACTTTCTTTATCAATCTTATTGATTGCAACGATAATTTCAATTCCAGCTGCTTTTGCATGGTTGATTGCTTCAATCGTCTGTGGCATAACACCATCATCTGCCGCAACAACTAAGATCGCGATATCTGTAGACTGAGCACCTCTCATACGCATAGATGTAAATGCCTCATGTCCTGGTGTATCTAAGAATGTGATCTTACCATTGGCTGTTTCTACAACGTACGCACCGATATGCTGTGTAATACCACCAGCTTCTCCTGTTGTTACATGAGTAGAACGTATCTTATCAAGTAAAGAAGTTTTACCATGGTCGACGTGTCCCATAACGCAGACAACTGGTGGCCTTACGATCATATCTGCTTCGTCTTCCTCTTCTTCTTTTAACAGTTCTTCAATGACATCAACCTGTTCTTCCATCTCTACCAGACGATCAAATTCCATTGCGATCTCTTCTGCTTTTTCAAAATCAAGTTCAGAATTCACATTCAACATTCCAGCTCCGCTGATCAGTAATTTCTTAATAATATCATTTGCAGGGATAGATAATGCATCTGCAAGTTCTTTCAGTGTTAATACTGGTGGAATTTTTACTGGTGCATTTGGATCTATTTCCGGTTTCTTTACTGGTTCTGGTTTAATAAATGCTCCAGGACCTGATGTTTTTTTCTTTTTCTTATGATCTTGATTCTGATTTTTATTGTTAAATTTCTTATTCTTTTTGTTATTTTTTCCAAACTTCTGAGAATTCTGTGGATTTTCTTTTCTTAAAATCTTTTTATCCCCATCATTGTTTTTATTCTTTGAATTTTTTTTATTATTCTTTACTTCTTGTGTTTTTTTATTATCTTTCTTTTCCATATTC
>NZ_JAGTTT010000040.1:0-13425 GCF_018223505.1 Anaerostipes sp. Marseille-Q3525 | reverse complement strand
CCAAGTCTGGAAGGGATAAACGCTGAAGGCATCTAAGCGTGAAGCCCCCCTAAAGATAAGATTTCCCATACCGAAAGGTAGTAAGACCCCTTGAAGACGACGAGGTAGATAGGGCAGAGGTGGAAGTGCGGTAACGCATGGAGCTGACTGTTACTAATCGGTCGAGGCTTTAACCAAAGAAGGCTAGAGTGTAAAAGATGTAGAAAGATTCTTGTATGTTGTTTTGAAGGTATATCCTTTATTAAATAAGGCCCGGTGGCTCAGCTGGTTAGAGCGCCGCCCTGTCACGGCGGAGGTCGTGGGTTCGATTCCCATCCGGGTCGCTTTATTTTTTGAATAATTGGGATCATAGCTCAGCTGGGAGAGCATCTGCCTTACAAGCAGAGGGTCATAGGTTCGAGTCCTATTGGTCCCACTTTTAAATTTAATAACTATGCCGTTGTGGCTCAATTGGCAGAGCAGCTGATTTGTAATCAGCAGGTTACCGGTTCAAGTCCGGTCAACGGCTTCACACCTAGTCATGATTAAGTTCTGATTTAGGTGTTTAAATATATATGGTTGGATTCCCGAGTGGCCAAAGGGGGCAGACTGTAAATCTGTTGGCACCGCCTTCGAAGGTTCGAATCCTTCTCCAACCATTTGATCATTATCGCGGGATGGAGCAGTCTGGTAGCTCGTCGGGCTCATAACCCGAAGGTCGTTGGTTCAAATCCGGCTCCCGCAATTTTTTATTTTTAATAAGTATTATGCCCAGATAGCTCAGTCGGTAGAGCAGAGGACTGAAAATCCTCGTGTCGCTGGTTCGATTCCGGCTCTGGGCATCTTTTTTATTTTGCGGGAAAATTTATAAGAAGATCCAAGGAGTTAGCTTTTAGAAAGAATGAAAAATTCGAAAGTTTACTCTTTTTTTAATTCCTATTCAATAGGAATTAAGTATGATATAATGAAAATGAAAAAATATGTTTACAAAGGGATAAAAAATGACATCAATTTATGACAAGTTGAAACAATTACAATATGGAGAAGAATATCCTTTTCATATGCCGGGACATAAAAGAAATTTAAAAATAGATCCATTACTTGATGAGATTGCAAAGGTTGATATCACAGAGATTACAGGATTTGATGATCTGCATCATCCAGAAGAGATGATTCGTGACTTGATGGATAACTTAAAACAGATTTATGGAACAGAGGAAAGTTATCTTTTAGTTAATAGCAGTACAGCAGGAAATCTGTCAGCAATTGCAGCCTTGTGTAAGATTGGAGACAAGATATTAGTAGCAAGAAATTGCCATAAGTCAGTGTATCATGCGATTGAATTGTTAGGATTGGATCCAGTTTATATTTACCCAGAAGTTGATGAAGATGGAATTTGTGAAGGAATTACAAAAGAACAGGTAGAAGCAGTTATCAAAGAAGAGAAGATGATCAAGGCGATGGTACTAGTTTCTCCGACTTATGAAGGACGAGTATCCGATATTCGAGGAATTTCAGATGTTTTACATCAGTATGATATTCCATTGATCGTAGATGAAGCACATGGAGCTCATTTTATTTATCATGAGGCATTTCCGGAAAGTGCAGTAAGTACTGGAGCAGATATTGTGATCCAGAGTCTACATAAGACATTGCCAGCAATGACACAGACAGGATTATTGCATTTATGCACAGATTGTGTTTCAAAAGAAATGATGCAGAAGAAACTTTCTATCTTTCAAAGTAGCAGTCCCTCATATGTATTAATGAGCTCTATCGAACAATGTATCCACATTTGTGATGGAAATCGTGGATATTTTCAACAATATTGTGAGCGATTGTGGATACTTCGTGAAAAATTAGAAAAATTACAACATATCCAATTAGTTCGAACAGATGATATTGGAAAACTTGTATTTTCGGTAAAGAATACAATGATATCTGGAGAAAAATTATTTGAGATTTTGAGAGATCAGTATCACTTGGAAATGGAAATGTCTGAACTATATTATGTGATTGCAATGACAAGTATATGTGATACACAGGAAGGGTATGATAGGCTGTATGAAGCAATGACAGAGATTGATCAGATGATCGATCTGGAGAAAAAACAAAATAAAAATCATATACAAAATAATTTTAAGAAAATGAATTTTCACAAGAATCGAAAAGCAATGAAACCAGAGGAAGCAACGAGAAGAAAACGTTGTCAGATTGATTATAAGCAGGCAGAAGGTATGATCGCTGCGGAATTTGTTTTCTTATATCCACCAGGAATTCCGTTAGTTGTGCCAGGGGAAGTGATCGATGATCATGCGATTCATAAGATCAGCCAGTATGAACAAAATGATATGAAGGTTATTGGACTTGATAACCATAAAATTTACATAATAGATGAGAGGATATAAACATGGGATTATTTTTGACCGTTGAAGGACCAGATGGAGCTGGAAAAACAACACAAATTGAATTACTAAGAGACTACTTATCTGCTAAAGGTTATGATATAATAGTATGTAGGGAACCTGGCGGAACTCCCATCAGTGAAGCAGTAAGGAATGTGATCCTTAACAAAGAATTCACTGAGATGGGGCATATGACAGAATTACTGCTTTATGCAGCTGCCAGAGCTCAATTGATCGAAGAAGTCATTCGTCCGGCATTAGAAGATGGGAAGATTGTGATCTGTGATCGTTTTGTAGAATCTTCCGCAGTTTATCAGGGGATTGCCAGAGGAATGGGAATTGATCTTGTTTATGAAGTAAATCAGTTCGCAATTGGAGATACGATGCCAGATCTGACGATTATGATCGATCTGGATGCAGAAGCCGGTATTTCAAGGAAGAAAAAACAAGCAGAACTTGATCGAATGGAAAGCGAGACAATTGATTTTCACAAGAAGGTTGTTGAAGGATACAGACAGCTTGCAAGTCTGCATCCAGAGAGAATCTACACCGTTGACGGAAACCTGCCGATTGAAGAGATTCATCAGCAGATCGTTTCACAGGTCAACAAAAAATTTCATGGTAAAGGGTGATGTAGTATGAAGAGTTTTGATGCAATTATAGGACATAAAAAAATAATTTCTCATTTTGAAGAAGCAATCAAGACGGGAAAGGTTTCCCACGCTTATTTATTAAGTGGTGAAGATGGAAGCGGAAAGATGATGATCGCAAAGGCAGTTGCAAAGGCACTTCTGTGTGAACACAAAGATGGATGTGGTGAATGTGCAGCATGTAAGCAGGTAGATTCATTAAATCATCCAGATGTCATTTATATTACTCATGAAAAGTATGAAATTCGTGTTGATGACATTCGAAAAGGAATCAATGAAACAATCGATATCAAACCTTATAGTGGTGATTATAAGATTTATATCATTGATGATGCAGACCGTATGAATGCAGGAGCCCAGAATGCTTTATTAAAGACTTTGGAAGAACCACCTGCATATGCAGTAATCTTTTTGTTAACAAATAATAAAGACAGACTGTTAGATACGATTCTGTCAAGATGCGTATCCATGACACTTGGAAGTGTCCGAGAGAATGAGATTGAAGATTATCTGAAGGCAAATACAGGGGCAAGTCATGCAGATATCGCATTTGCAGCAGCATTTTCACTTGGAAATATTGGACGTGCACTTCATGTATTAGAGACAGAAGAATTTAAAGATATGTTAAATGATACGATGAATGTCATTACACATATGAAGAGTATGGAAATCTATGAAGTTGTATCTTATGCTAAGAGTCTGACAAAATATAAGAATGAGATTTATGATTTCCTTGATATAATTATGGTATGGTATCGTGATATGCTGATTCTTAAGACAACAGGATCACTAAATCAGCTGGTATTTAAAGATAAATACCGCCAGTTAAAAGATCAGGAGATTTATATTTCATTTGAAGGAATCAGTCATATTCTTGATGAAGTTGAGAAGGCTAGAAGACGACTAATCGCGAATGTTAATTTTGAAGTGGCAATTGAAATGCTGCTCGTGACGATAAAGGAGAATGGTAAAGTATGGTAGAAGTAGTTGGAGTGCGATTTCGTACTGCAGGAAAGATATATTTCTTTGATCCAAAAGAATTTCAGGTGAGGTCGGGAGATCATGTCATCGTGGAAACTGCCCGAGGAATTGAATTTGGATCCGTCGTTTCTGAGAGAAGACAGGTAAAGGAAAAATGCATTGGAGATGAATTAAAACCTGTTTTAAGAATCGCAACCAAAGAAGACGAAGAAAGAGCAGAGAAGAACAGGGAGAAAGAAAAAGAAGCATATCAGATTTGTTTAGAAAAGATCAAAGAACATAACCTTGATATGAAGTTGGTATCAACAGAATATACATTTGATAATAATAAAGTTCTGTTTTATTTTACAGCAGATGGACGAGTTGATTTCCGTGAACTTGTAAAGGATCTGGCAGCAGTGTTTAGAACAAGAATTGAATTAAGACAGATTGGTGTTAGAGATGAAGCTAAGATGCTCGGTGGAATGGGAATCTGTGGAAGAAAGTTATGCTGTAATACATTTTTATCAGAGTTTGCACCTGTTTCCATTAAAATGGCAAAAGAACAGAATCTTTCTTTGAATCCAACAAAGATTTCAGGAGTTTGTGGAAGATTAATGTGCTGTCTTAAGAATGAACAGGAAACTTACGAATATTTAAACAGTAAACTTCCAAATATTGGTGAGAAATTAAAGACAAAAGATGGCGTATTTGGGGAAGTGCAGAGAGTTGATGTCCTTCGACAAAAGGTAAAACTGATCGTTGAAGATGAGAATGGAGATAAAGAAATTCAGGAATATAAGATTGATGATCTTGTGATGAGAAAGAAGAAACCACAGGGATGTCAAGGCTGCAGCAAAGGATGCAATAATAAGAATCAAGGATGTAATAAAGGACATGGAAAAAGAAAGAATTGATAATCTTGGGATCAATGGTTATCAGATCATTCAGAAAGAACAAGGATTTTGTTTTGGAATGGATGCAGTTCTTTTATCTGATTTTGCACAAGTTAAGAATGGTGGGAGAGTTCTGGATCTTGGTACGGGGACTGGAATCCTCCCCATTTTGATGGAAGCAAAGAGTAATGCTGCTCATCTTACAGGGCTTGAGATACAGTCAGAGATGGCTGAGATGGCGGCAAGAAGTGTCAAATTAAATCATTTGGAAGATAAGATAGAGATCGTGGAGGGTGATATCAAAGAAGCTTCTGCGATTTTTTCACATGACAGTTTTGATACGATCACATCGAATCCGCCATATATGATTGGGCAGCATGGACTTAAGAATCCGTCCGAGACAAAAGCAATCGCAAGACATGAGATTTTGTGTACATTTGCGGATATTACGGCAGCAGCGAAGAAGCTTTTAAAGAATAAAGGAAAATTATTTCTGGTACACAGGACATTTCGTTTATCAGAAATTTTATGCCAGTTGTCAAAAGATGGATTGGAGCCTAAAAGAATTCGTTTTGTGCATCCATATATCGATAAAGAACCGAATATATTTCTGTTAGAAGCAGTAAAAGGTGGAAAGTCAAGAATGACGGTAGAGCCTCCATTGATCGTCTATGAAAAAGAAGGAAAATATACAGAAGAAATTTATAAGATTTATGGAATGAATCCGGAGGAATAAGTATGAGTGGAACATTATATCTGTGTGCGACACCGATTGGTAATCTCGAAGACATTACTTTTCGTGTGATCAATACATTAAAAGAAGTTGATCTGATCGCAGCAGAAGATACGAGACACAGCATCAAATTATTAAATCATTTTGAGATTAAGACGAAAATGACAAGTTATCATGAGTATAATCGTGTGGAGAAAGCAAAAGTGCTTGTAAAGCAATTGCAGGAAGGAAAAAATATTGCACTGATCACAGATGCAGGAACACCAGGAATTTCAGATCCGGGAGAAGAGTTGGTGAGACAGTGTCACGAGGCAGGAATCACAGTGACAGCCTTACCAGGGGCATGTGCATTGATCAATGCATTGATCATTTCCGGGCAGCCAACAAGAAGATTTTGTTTTGAAGCATTTCTTCCGGCAGATAAAAAAGAGAGAAAACAGATTATTGATTCTCTGGAAAATGAGACAAGAACGATGATTATCTATGAAGCACCGCATCGTCTTGTAAGAACATTAGAAGAACTGTACGAAGTGCTTGGAGACAGAGCTATGACACTATGCCGAGAGCTCACGAAGAAGCATGAGAGCGTTTTTAAATCCACACTGAGTGAAATCCTTGCCTACCATAGAGAAAACCCACCAAAAGGTGAATGTGTGATGATCATAGAGGGAAAATCTTTCAAAGAATTAAAAGAAGAAAGTCAGGAAGAATTTTTAAAGATTCCATTGCAAGATCATATGAAACATTATATGGACCAGGGACATTCTAAGAAGGAAGCGATGAAATTGGTAGCAAAAGATCGGGGTGTTGGTAAAAGAGAAATCTATCAGCAGTTATTGGAAGAGGAATAAAAGAAAAATAGCCCACATAAAAGTGGGCAGGATTTAAAATATATTTTTCGCGTAGCTCTTTGATCTTCTTTTTCATGGTAGGGCTCCTCCTTTATATGAGGATCATAGCCAAAAGAAGAAAGGATCGCAGTACGCCACCGGTTAAAACTACGGAAAGTAGTATTTTTAAATTTTTAAGTGTACTTTTATGTAGCAGTCAATTTATAGTAATTCCCATAAGAACACCTTCCTTTGTAAAAATAAGAGCATTACAATATGAATGAAAATAGGCTGTCGTATTAGTTGTTATTAATACGACAGCCTTTCTTATATTTATTGTTTGATTCAAAAATTATGCTTCAGTAATTTCGAATCCTGCAAGCTTAGCTAATTCGATAATAGATTTTCTTGAGACTTTCTTTCCTTTGTAGTCGATCAGATCATCCATATCTTCTCCAGTAAAAATATCTGCAGGATTATATTTTTTTAAAATAATCTTGTCATCATCTACAAATATTTCAAGAGGATCGCGCTCGTTCACATCAAAGTTACGACGTAATTCGATCGGTAAAGTAATTCTTCCAAGTTCGTCAAGCCTTCTTACAATGCCTGTACTTTTCATGTGTAAACCTCCTTAATTGTCTTCAATCATTTTATAACTAAACCATAGCATACCAAAATCTGGTTGTCAATTTATTTATTTATCTAAAATTTAATGAACAAGTAAGTAAAATTAACAAATTTCAGCACCTGCTGGCATATCTTTATCTGGTGTCACAAGGGCTAATTCACCCTTTTCATTTTCTGCACAAAGAAGCATTCCCTCGGAAAGAACTCCTGCTAATTTGGCTGGTTTTAAGTTTACAAGTACCATAACTTTCTTACCAACCATATCTTCTGGTTTGTAGTAAGCTTTGATACCAGAAACGATCTGTTTTACCTGATTTCCAATCTTAACCTGAGAGCAAAGAAGTTTCTTTGATTTCTTTACTTCTTCACAGGCAATGATCTCACCAACCTGGAACTGCATCTTTGTGAAATCATCAAAAGTGATCTCATCTTTTGGTTCAATGTCAATAACAGTATCTTCTTCGATGGCAGCATTTGCAGCTTTCACAGAAGCAGCCTGTTTCTCCATTAAGACTTTGGCTTTCTCCATAACTTCTTTCTCGTCTAATCTTGCAAATAAGATCTGAGGTTTTTCAGTTACTTTTGTACCACTCTTGTAGTTTCCGAATGTTGCAAGGTTATCAAATTCAACCATAGATGTATTTAACTGAGCAAAGATCTTCTCAGATGTCTCTGGCATATATGATGATAATAAAGATGCACCAATTGTAATTCCCTCTACAAGGTTGTATAAAACAGTTGCAAGACGGTCTTTAGAAGCTTCGTCTTTTGCTAATACCCAAGGCATTGTTTCATCGATGTAACGGTTGCAGCGGCGGAATAGGTTAAAGATCTCAGTTATTGCATCTGCAACACGAAGGTCAGCCATCTTCTCAGCAACTTTATCTCTTGTACCTGTTACAACGGCTTTCAGATCATCATCATAATCTCCGACAACACCCTTGTCTTCTACGATTCCGCCAAAATATTTGTTGGACATAGAGATTGTACGATTGACAAGGTTACCAAGGATATTGGCAAGGTCAGAGTTCATACGCTCGATCATTAATTCCCATGAAATCACACCATCTCGTTCGAAAGGCATTTCATGAAGAACGAAGTAACGAACTGCGTCAACTCCGAAGAAGTCAACCAGATCATCAGCGTATAAAACATTACCTTTAGATTTACTCATCTTACCATCGCCCTGAAGTAACCAAGGATGTCCAAATACCTGTTTAGGAAGTGGAAGATCCAGTGCCATCAAGATGATTGGCCAGTAAATTGTATGGAAACGAATGATATCTTTACCGATCAGGTGAAGATCTGCAGGCCAGAACTTGTTAAATTTGTCTGAACTGTTTCCATCACAGTCATAACCAATACCTGTGATATAGTTTGTTAATGCATCTAACCATACATAAACGATGTGACCTTCATCAAAGTCTACTGGAATTCCCCATGAAAATGATGTTCTTGAAACACACAGATCCTGAAGTCCTGGAATAAGGAAGTTATTCATCATCTCATTCTTACGGGATTCTGGCTGAATAAATTCAGGATGTGTATTGATGTGTTCGATCAGACGGTCTGCATATTTGCTTAATTTTAAGAAATAAGCTTCTTCTTTTGCAGGCTGTACTGGACGTCCGCAGTCAGGACATTTACCATCGACTAACTGGCTCTCTGTAAAGAAAGATTCACAAGGTGTGCAGTATAAACCTTCATATTCACCTTTGTAGATATCTCCCTGTTCATATAATTTCTTGAAGATCTTCTGAACCTGTTTCTCATGATCTTCATCAGTAGTTCTGATAAAGCGGTCATAAGAAGTATTCATAAGATCCCAGATTCTCTTGATCTCTCCAGCAACATCATCAACAAATTCTTTTGGTGTTACACCTTTTTCTTCTGCTTTTAATTCTACTTTCTGACCATGTTCGTCTGTTCCTGTCTGGAAAAATACGTCATAGCCTTCCATTCTTTTATATCGAGCAATACTGTCTGCCAGGATAATCTCATATGTGTTACCAATATGAGGTTTTCCGGAAGTATAAGTAATTGCAGTCGTAATATAATATGGTTTCTTACTCATAGTGCTCCTCCGATTTCTTGATTCTATCCTTTTAATTATAGTACATCTTTAGCGGATAGTCTATTTCTTTTCTTTAAAAAATAAGATATTAACAGGCAGTGATATGGAGGGAGAAACGGAATTGGAAGGAAGATTAAAAAAGGTCAGAATAAAATTGATCATGATCGGAATTTGTCTGATATTTCTTGGAGTTTACAGCCTGATCAAAGAGAAAAAAGATCAGACAAAGAATACATCACAAGAAGCATTTAACCAGTATGTTACGACATTTTTTAGAGAAAGTGCATCGGAAAATGAAATTACAAAGCACTACCTTTTAGAAAATTCTGAAAAATATGGGGTAAAACAGTCCCAAGATCTCTACCCAGTGATGAATGAAAAAAATATATTGAATGAAAAGATTAGAATTTCAAGAGAACTTGAGAAATTAAAAAAAATCAAACAAAAGGAATTAACGAAAAAACAACAAAATACATATATGATTTTGTTGGATTACTTAAAAAGACAGAAAAATCTGTCCATGTATCCTTATTATGAGAGAATCCTTGGAAAAACGTCTGGGCAGCAGGTACAGATTCTATTGACATTAAGTGAATATCGTCTAAAAAACGAAAAAGATATCAAAAGTTATTTTCGATTATTACAAGGACTGGATGGATATTTTAATTCATTGATCCAATATAGTAAGGAACAGGTAAAGAGAAATTTATTTATATCAGATCAGTCACTAAGAGGAGTATTGCAACAGATTCAAAGCGTTATAAAACGAAATAAAAATAATATATTGGTTGCAACATTTAATTTAAGGATGGCAGAAATCAAAGGAATCAATGCATCACAGAAAAAGAAATACTGCAGGAAAAATAAGAAACTAGTAAGGACAAAAGTTATTCCAGCTTACGAAAAATTATATTCTCATTTACAAGCACTAAAAGGAAATGGGCAAAATAAAAATGGTCTGTATTACTACAAAAATGGAAAAGAATATTACAAAGCATTAGTTGCACAGAAGACAGGATCAGATAAAACAGTGGAAGAAATGATTGAGATCAGTGACCAATCCATTGAAAAATGTCTTCGAAAACTTATAAAATTACAAAAAAAGTATCCTAATATCATAAATAGATATAGAAAATCTAAAAAAAATATTAAAATTGTGCAAAATTCACAAAAGGTACTTAACAAACTAAGGCAAAAGATGGTAAAATATTATCCAAAGGCACCAAAAGTCAGCTGTAAAATAAAATATGTGCACAAAACCATGGAAGAATATACTAGTCCGGCGTTCTATATGGTGCCGGCAATCGATTCTTACAAGGAGAATGTGATTTATGTAAATCAGGCACAAACTGCAGAGTTGTATCCGACTTTAGCACATGAGGGATATCCGGGGCATTTATATCAGAATGTTTATTATGCGGCAAAAGGTGAGGATCCGATACGCTATATTCTTGATTATCCAGGATATTCAGAAGGATATGCAGCTTATGTGGAAGGTTTTAGTTACAGTATGATGAATGATGCCAAAGGATATGGCGATATTTATCAGCAGATGAATATGGAGATGTACGAGTACAATCTGGCACTTTGTTCAAGAGTCGATTTTGGAGTTCATTATGAAGGATGGAAGAAGAAAGATGTCAGAGCGTATTTAAGATCATTTGGGATGGAGAAGTCTCAGGCAGATGAACTATTTCAGATGATCATCGAGAATCCTGCAAATTATTTGTCTTATTACATTGGTTATCAGGAGTTTTGTGAGCTTTTGAAAGATTATAAGAACAAGGCAGGAAAACAATATAACTTGAAAGCATACCACACAGAGATTTTAGATGCAGGCCCATGTAGTTTTGACATTTTGAGAAAGCGCATCGAAAGCAACCTATGAATGGAGGAAGTAACTTATGTCAACAAAAGCTTATTACACACACGAAGAAATCGGAAAAGGAAAGCCTGGATTTTCAAAAACAAGATCCATTATCGAAGCAGCATTTTATGGGAACAACGTCGTAGAGGTAACAGATTTAAAACAGGCTTATGAATTAGCAAAGAATTCTCCTGGAACGATCGTTACAGATATGCCAGTATATAAACCAGAAGCAATTGGTTTAGATGAAGGTTCCAAAGTTCTGTTATTTAACGATGGCTCAGTGACTGGACGCTGCGCGGCTGCAAGAAGAATTTCCAGTGAACCTGGTGTTGATACAAATGATCTGGATCTGAAACTGATGGATGCGATCTATGATACAAGATGGACGACATTATATCATGCGCAGGTATATATCGGATTAGATCCTGAATTTATGGTAAAAGCACATCTTTTAATTCCAGAAGGAGAAGAAAATATCTTATATTCATGGATGTTAAACTTCCAGTATATGAATCCTAAATACAATGAAATGTATAAGAATTCACAGCCAATTGCTGATGAGACAGATATCTATATTTTCTCAGACCCACAGTGGACACATGAAGAACATCCTTTAGGATTAACATATTTTAATACAGATACAAACTGTGCTGCACTTCTTGGTATGAAATACTTTGGAGAACATAAGAAAGGTACATTAACAATCGCATGGGCGATCGCAAACCGTAACGGATATGCTTCCTGCCATGGTGGACAGAAAGAATTCAAATTAGATAACGGAGAAAAATTTGTAGCATCTTTCTTCGGATTATCAGGATCCGGAAAATCCACATTAACACATGCAACACATAATAACAAATACGAAGAAATTCAGGTTCTGCATGACGATGCATTTATCATCAACACAGAAACAGGTGCATCTATCGCAATGGAACCAACATATTTTGATAAGACAGCAGACTATCCAACAGGATGCCCAGATAATAAATATCTGTTAACAGCACAGAACTGCTCAGCAACAAGAGACAGCGAAGGAAAAGTCGTTCTTGTCACAGAAGATATCCGTAACGGAAATGGTCGTGCGATTAAGTCCAAATTATGGTCACCAAACCGTGTAGATAAGATCAATGATCCAGTAAATGCAATCTTCTGGATCATGAAAGACCCAACAATCCCACCAATCGTTAAGATCAAGGGAGCATCCTTAGCATCTGTTATGGGAGCAACACTTGCAACAAAACGAAGCAGTGCAGAACGTTTAGCTCCTGGAGTTGATCCAAACCGTCTGGTTGTAGAACCATACGCAAACCCATTTAGAACATATCCTCTTGTAAATGACTATAAGAAATTTAGAAAACTTGTAAAAGAAAGAAATGTGGACTGCTATATCATCAATACAGGCGATTTCATGGGTAAAGATATCAAACCTGCAACAACAATTTCTGCTATTGAACAGGTTGTAGAAGAAACTGGAGAATTCAAACAGTGGGGACCATTTACAGATATTGAAGTGCTTGAGATGGAAGGATATGTTTCAGACTTCAGCGATATGAATTATGTAGAGACATTAAAAGCAAGAATGACAGACAGATTAAATTTTGTCTTCGAGAAAGACGTAGAAGATGGTGGATACAATGCACTGCCAACACAGGCGAAAGAAGCATTAGCAAAAGTAATCGGTGAAGCACACAATTTAGAAGTGGAAAATTCCAACAATTAAAGGTATAATACTCTTAAATCGTTGTTTTTAGGAGGTGGATTAATTGGATAAGGATCGTTTAAATAATATGGTGGTAGACTTATTCCACGGAATTTCGTATGAAGAAGAGAAAGCCGTGATCACGGATGAGTTTAAGGATATTTCAAATAAAGATCTGCATATTATTGATGCGATCGGGATTAAGAAACCTAAGAATATGTCAACGATTGCTAGAGATTTAAATATTACGGTTGGGACACTTACAACCGCTATCAGTAATCTTTTGAAGAAAGGATATGTGATCCGCAAACGTGGGGAGAGAGACCGAAGGGTTGTTTATATATCACTTTCTGAGAAAGGGAGAAAAGCATACAATCATCATAGAGAATTTCATAAACAGATGATCCAGAGACTGCTTGATACGTTAAATGAGCAGGAACAGGATCTGTTGGTGAAGGTTATGCAGTATTTTCATGACTATTTTCGGGAACATATGTAAACTATAAGTATAGTTTTTAGGAGATAAGCATAATAAAAGATTCAGAGAATGGTACTCTCTGGATCTTTTTTGATTTGTTAGGCTTTAAGCCTGTTCAGCACAGTGGAGTTTCTCAGAAGAGAAACGGAACTTTGATGAACAAATAAACCACCGGCTAGGCCGGTGAGTCAGCATTGCTTAAGCTTACAGTAAAAAACCTC